>DATMCA010000350.1:0-7629 GCA_035559015.1 Umezawaea sp.
CGGGGTCTCGACCGCTCCGGCCCGACCCTCGAGCCGCTCCACGACCCACTTGAGGACGCGCGAGTTGTCGCCGAAGCCCGGCCACAGGAACCGGCCGTCGTCGCCGCGGCGGAACCAGTTCACGTAGAAGATCTTCGGCAGTAGGGCGGTGTCGCTGACGCCCTTGCCCATCTCGATCCAGTGTCCAAAGTAGTCACCGCCGTGGTAACCGATGAACGGCAGCATGGCCATCGGGTCGCGGCGCACGACGCCGACCTTGCCGGTGGCGGCCGCGGTCGTCTCGCTGGACAGCGTGGCGCCCATGAACACGCCGTGCTGCCAGTCGCGGGACTCCGTGACCAGCGGGATCGTCGTGGCGCGGCGGCCACCGAAGAAGATCGCCGAGATCGGCACGCCCTTCGGGTCCTCCCACTCCGGCGCCTTGATGTCGCACTGGGCGATCGGCGTGCAGTAGCGGGAGTTCGGGTGCGACGACAGTTCGCCGCTGTCCGGCGTCCAGTCCTGCTTCTTCCACGAGGTGAGGTGCGCGGGCGGCTCGCCCATGCCCTCCCACCACACGTCGCCGTCGTCGGTCAGCGCGACGTTCGTGAAGAGCGAGTTGCCCTTCGCGATCGTCCGCATCGCGTTCGGGTTCGTGTGGTAGTCCGTGCCGGGGGCGACGCCGAAGAAGCCGTTCTCCGGGTTGACGGCGTAGAGCTGACCGTCCTCGCCGAAGCGCATCCAGGCGATGTCGTCGCCCAGCGTCTCGACCTTCCAGCCGGGGATGCTCGGCTCCAGCATCGCCAGGTTCGTCTTGCCGCACGCCGACGGGAACGCCGCGGCGATGTAGTAGACCTTGCTCTCCGGCGAGGTGAGCTTGAGGATCAGCATGTGCTCGGCGAGCCAGCCCTCGTCGCGCGCCATCACCGAGGCGATGCGCAGCGAGTAGCACTTCTTGCCCAGCAGGGCGTTGCCGCCGTAGCCCGAGCCGAACGACCAGATCATCCGCTCTTCGGGGAACTGGGTGATGTACTTGGTGTCGTTGCACGGCCACGGCACGTCCGCCTGGCCGTCTTCGAGCGGGGCGCCGATCGAGTGCAGAGCCTTGACGTACTTGGCGTCCTCGCCGAACTTGACGAGTGCCTTGTCGCCCATGCGGGTCATGATGTGCATGGAGACGACCACGTACTCGGAGTCGGTGATCTCGACGCCCAGCATCGGCTCGTCCGCGTCGAGCGGGCCCATGCAGAACGGGATCACGTACATCGTGCGGCCGCGCATCGAGCCCCGGTAGAGCTCGGTCATGATGGCCTTCATCTCTGAAGGGTTCATCCAGTTGTTCGTGGGGCCCGCGTCGGCCTCGTCCACGGAGCAGATGTACGTGCGCTCCTCGACCCGCGCGACGTCGGTCGGGTCGGAAGCGGCCCAGAACGAGTTCTGCTTCTTCTTCAGAGGCACGAACGTTCCGGCGTCAACGAGCTTTCCGGTGAGCCGTGTCCATTCCGCTTCGGTTCCGTCCGCCCACACGACCTCGTCGGGACAGGTCAGATCGGCCACTTCGCGGACCCAGGACAACAGGCCTGCATGGTTGGTAGGTGCCTCGTCGAGACCGGGAATGGTCACTGCCGTCATCTCGTCTCGTCTCCTGACTGCGCCACAGCCCACTTGGACGTCGTCGTCCGGCGTGGGACGACAACGTCCTCGGAAATAGCTCCACAACGTCCGGGGGAACCCGGACGTTCTGTGAAGGGGATGGACCGAGGCTAGCGGGGTTAATCCCCGGTTACCGAGAGCTGACCTGTCGGGTGCCTCACAAGACCGATTCTGGAATCGATTCAGCACCCGTTCAGCGCGAGTTCAGCGCGAGCAAAACTGTGACCTGCGCTTTATCCGGCGAAAATCAAGTGCCCCGTGTGCGTCGAACAGCACACGGGGCACTTTTTCCGGAAGTTTGTGAGAGCGCTCTCAATGGTCCGGACCAGTGAGTGTTCAAGTGCGATTCAGTGGGAACTCAGTGGTATCCGACTTCGGGTCTAGTTCGGACTGATCCATTGCCCGGTGGTGGAATCGATTCGCACGACCCCGGAAACCGATCCGAACGGTTCCTCGCGGTCGTCCTCCACCCACAGGTCCTCCTCCGACAGCACACCGCTCTTGCTGTCCGGCACGTACTTGCCTTCGGAGTCGATGTGCCCGCGCTCGACCTCGGTCCACGTGTCCTCGGAGGTGTGCTTGGTCATCACGACCTCGCCCTCCGTCGTGATCTCCGTCGCCAGGTCCGCCCGGCCGTCACCGTCGACGTCGGTGAACAGCCACGTGTCGCCCTGCTCGTCCTTCACCACGGCGGTGTCGGCCTTGCCGTCGCCGTCGGTGTCCTCGGTCGGCACGCCGACGTTCTGGTCGCCGCTGTCCGTGTCGACGATGATCGCCCGACCCGCGTTCGTGTTCGTCTGCTCGTGCGCGTCGGCCGGGTCGACCGAGATCCACTCCCCGGAGTGCCCGTCGAACCTGGCCTGCGCGACCAGGTTCCCCTCCCGGTCGAACGTGCTCATCAGGTCGGCGTCGCCGTCCCTGTCCGTGTCGGTGAACGTCAGGTGCCCACCGTCGTCGGTCTCCACGACAGCGCTGTCCTCGACGCCGTCGTGGTCCAGGTCGTAGGTCGTCTCGGCGGTGTACTCCTCGCCCTCGACGGTGACCTTGAGCTCGCCGTCGGCTCCGCCGTTCTCGTCGATGTACACCGGGTCACCCTCCTGAGCGTTTCGTACCGGTACGACCCACGTTAGGCCGATTCGGTTCCGAGGGTGAGGTCACACACCCATTTCGTGCTCGTCCGAACGGACGGCGCGGCGGTCGGCGATCGCCGGCGGGCCGTCAAGCCCGGTCGCGGACGGCGCGGATGCGGCCGAGGAGCTGGTCGACCTGGGTGCGGCCCGCGCGGATCTCGGCCTGGCGGCGGGTGACGGTCTGGAGTTCGCGACCGCGTTCGCCCGCCTCCATCCGGAGTGCCTTGTCGACGTCGCGGAGTTCGGCCTCGATCGCTTCGACCCGCCTGCCGAGCGCTTCGTCCAGCGCCAGCGACAGGTGCTGCTCGGCCGCGATGAGCTGTTCCGCGACGACCTGGTCGACGGTGGAGCGGGCGTCGGCGATGGCGTCGGACAGCCACTGCTTGAGGTGCTGCTTGTCGGCCGAGTGCTTGCGGGTCCTGGCCATCCACCAGCCCGCGCCCAGGCCGAGCACGAGGGTCACCGGCAGCACGATCGGGTTCAGCGCGGCCACGCCGAAGCCCGCCAGCGGCAGCACGGCCAGCCTGCCCGCGCCCAGTCCGCCGGAGACGCCCATGAACACCAGCAGCTTGTCCTCGGCGGTCGGCGGGCGCTTGTCCGGTGGCCGCAGCACGACCGGCTGGTGCCTGCCGCGGGCGAACTGGGCGCGGATCACGGCCAGTTCGTCGGGGGAGAACAGCTCCGCCAGCGACGCGTCGGTCACCTGCGCCAACCGGGTGGCGAGCAGGCCGCTGAGCCTGCCGGACACGACCTGGAGCGCGGCGTCGACCTGCTGCGGCAACGACGTCAGCGCATCGCGGTCGGCCACGTCGATGGCCTGGCGGAACCAGCTCTGCACGTCCCGCACCTGGCGGTTCACCTCGTGGGAGCACTCGACGCGGGCCCGCTGGACCTCGCCGCGCAGCGTGAGCTGCCAGCCCCTGGTCGACGAGCGGCGCTGCGCGTTCAGCTCCTCGCGCCGGGCCCGCAGGGACTCGGCCTCCTCCTCGCCGACGCTCAGCGCTCGCTGCTCGCCCGCGAGGCGGACGTCGAACTCGGCGAGCACGGTGGCCAGCGCGCGCAGGGTGTTCGCCTCGGCGAGCATCGACGCGCGGCCGACGACCAGTTCCTGCAACGCCGCCTGGAGGCCCGCGATGCCGGACCGCTCGCGCAGCATGGCCGCGGCGTCCGGGTTCGGCGCCTTCGCGGCCATCTCGAACATCCGCGCGGACACGGGGTGGAACACGGCGTCGGCGAACCTCGGCGCGTGCCGGGACAGCAGGGCCTTGTTCGCGGCCAGCAGTTCCCGCCAGCCGCGGAACTGGTCCGTCTTGGTCATGGCGAACACGACGGTCTCGACGCGGTCGCCGACGGCGTGCAGGAAGTCCAGTTCCCCCTTGGTGAACGGGGCCGAGGAGTCCACCACGAACAGCAGCGCGGTCGCCGACGCCGCGGCCTCCAGCGCCAGCTCGCCGTGCGCCGCGTCGAGTCCGCCGACGCCGGGGGTGTCCACAACGGACATCCGTTCCAGCAGCGGCACCGGCGCGTCGACCTCGACGTAGCGCGGCGGCAGTTCGCCCGCCGGGAGCTCGTGGGCGGCGGACACCCAGTTGACCAGCTCGGCGCGGTCGAACGGGACGGGCTCCAGCGCGCCGGGGTAGCAGGCGCGGGCCGCCCACCGCTCGCCGTACCGGAACACCAGGTAGGTGCTGGTCGCGACCTCGGCGTCGACCGGCGACAGGCCAGGGGTGGCCAGCAGGGCGTTGACCAGTGAACTCTTGCCGCGGTTCGTCTCGCCGACGACGACCACGCCCGGCATCCGGTCCTTCGCGCCGCGGACCTCGTCCACCCAGTCGGCGGCCTTCGGGTCGATCTCGCGGACCAGCGCGGTCAGCTTCTCCCTGACCTGCTTGACGGTCTGCGGCAGCGTCACCGGGTCAGGCCCTCGCCGTGTACACGGTCACGACGGGCGGGCGCAGCGGGCGTTCGCGGTCGGTGAAGCCGACGACCTCGGTCTCCGCGACCACGCCGTCCAGCGTCGGGTCGTCGGTCGGCACGGTGCCGCCCGCCTCGTGCCGCGACGGGTCGAACCGGGCGCCGTCGGGGCGCACCGCGCGCACCCCGATGTCCGCCAAGCCCTCCTCGATCCGCTCGACGACACCCGCGCTGCGAGCCCGGTCGAGCGCGTACAGGCAGAGCTGCACCAGCGCGCGCCGCTCGGCCAGCGCCTGGTCCAGCAGTTCGTCGCCGATCGTCTCCATCATGGGTGCCGCCACACCAGTTTGCGACGCTGTCGCCACCGCGTCGGTTCCGTCACCGCTCATCGCTGCCCCCCGCCGCGAAGTTGCTGCCAGATCAAGAAGTACGCGCGGTGCACCACGTGCGCCACCCGGCCCTGCGCGGGCGTCGCGCCGAACGAGGCGAACGACCGCCACCAGCCCGCACGGGCCAGCGCGTACGCGACCAGTTCCGGCAGCGGTCGGCCGCGCAGGCCGAGCTGGTCGGGGATGTGCGGGCTCCCCCCGACCCGCAGCACCTCCTCCACCAGTTCGGCGGGCATCGCGACCGCTCCGGACGTCACCAGCGTCAACGCCTCCAGCAGCCGCAACTGGTGCGCTTCGGGCTTGGCGAGCAGCACCTCGATGGCGTTGTGCACGCGCTGCCGCTCGCCCGCGTCGCCGGACGCCTGGGCGAGCGCGGTCACGGACGCGAGCGCGGCGGCGGCCTTGATGCCGTCGGCGCGGGCCCGGAACACGGCGTTCAGCTTCGCGCGCACCCCGTCGAGCCCGGAGGAGTCGAGCAGCCTGCGCCGCAGCGCCCCCGCCGTGACCGCGGGTTCGGCGGCGAGCACCGCCAGCGCGCACCGCACGCCGTAGAGGTCGAGCTTCTCCATCAGCCGCACCCGCACGCCCGTCGGGACGTCGCACTCCCAGCTGGTGAAGAGGTCGGCGGACATCAGCATCACGTCGAGGACGTCGGCGTCGAGCGCCGCGATCCGGCGCAGCGCCTCGGCGTCGGCCGCGGTGAACCCGCCCGTCTCGGCGGACTCGGCGACCAGCCCGATCACCGGCAGCACGTCCGCGACCCGCGGCTTGAGGATCCGGGCCTGCTTCTCCGCGAGCAGCAGCGCGGCCTTCCAGACGTCGCCGTCCGCGCCGTCGACCGACTCGGGCGCGATCGTGTCGGCCTTGTTCAGCACGGCGATCGCGTTCACCGGCCCGGCTTCGCGGCTCGCGGTGGCCGCGGTGAACGCCGCCAGCGCCTGGTGGTCGTCGGCCCGCACGCCCTGCGTCACCACGTACAGCACGGCTTCGGCGCCCGCGACCGCGTTGCGGGACACCGGGTCCAGGTCACCGGCCGCGCCCAGCAGCTCCTCGGTCCTGGCGACCGACGCGGCGTCCAGCGAACCGAGGCCGGGGGTGTCGATCACCGTCAGGTCCCGCAGCACGGCGTTGGTGAGGTACGCCTCGATGTGCGAGACCTCGTCCACGTCGACGCCCAGCGACGCGGGGATCATCCCCTCCGCGTCGAACGGCAGCACCTGCTTGCGGCCGTCGGTGAAGATCACCTCGATCCGGTCGACCGTCCCGTACTGGAACCGGGTGACCAGCCGGGTGCACTCGCCGACCGCGGTCGGCGCGACCCGGCGGCCGATCAAGGCGTTGACCAGCGTCGACTTGCCGGACTTGATGCGACCCGCGATGGCGACCTGCAACGGGGCCGACAGCCTGCGCAGCACCTCGCGGAAGCCCGCGGCGGTCTCCGGCGACACCTGCGGCTGGAGCGCGACGCACAGGTTCGCGACGGCCGCCGAGAGCGGTCCGGCCAGCTGTCGCCCTGTCGCCGTGGTCACGGCCAGATCGTGCCACGACCGGGTGGTACGTGGTGCGCGTTCGTTTCGGGCTCCCGGCCGAGGGGCATTCGGCGGTCGACGAACTTCGCGGAGGGAGCCAGTCCGATGGACCAGAGCTACGTCGTCTTCCTACTCCTCGGGGTGGTGCTCGTCGCCGTCGACGGGCAGCTGATCTACCGCAGCGGGCGGGGGTACCTGAGCAAGGCGTACGGGAACGCGGAGTCGGCGCGGTCGATGAACCGCCTCGTCGCGGTCCTGTTCCACCTCGTCGTGCTCGGCCTGCTCGCGCTGATCTCCACCATCGACATCGACATCGCCGATCCCACGCAGGCCGTCGTGTTCCGCCTCGGCATCGTGCTGCTCCTGCTCGCGCTGGCGCACGGCGCGACGATGGCGGTGCTCGCCCGGATCCGCGACAAGCAGCTCCAGCAGGCGCTGGTCGACGAGATGGCGGAGGAGCACCGGCAGTTCGACGAGAAGCACCGGGGCATCCCGGAGAGCCGCGTCGAGTCCCCGCCGGTCGTGGAGCAGCGCACCACGGAGACCCGGACCACCGAGAAGCCCTACTCGACCAGGTAGGCCGATCGGAGCGCGGCCACCGCGCCCTCGACGTCGACGCCCAACGCCCTGGCCGTCGCGGCGAACTCCGCCGCGGCGGCTTCGAGCGCGTTCGGGGCCGCCGCGGGCACCGACGCGACGACGGTCCCCTGCCTGCGGCCGGTGCTGAGCACGCCGCCCACCTCCAGCTCCCGGTAGGCCCGCGCCACCGTGCCCGGCGCGATCCCCAGGTCACCCGCGAGCTGCCGGATCGTCGGCAACCGCGACCCCGTCGGCAGCCAGCCGTGCACGATCAGCCGGGTGATCTGGTCGCGGACCTGGCGCCACGGCGGAACGCCGCTGTCCACGTCGACCACGATCCGCGGCGGCGCGCTCATCTCCGGGCGGGCGCTTCGCTCGACGGCGGGCCGACCAGGTTCCACCCGAGGCCGAGCAGCACCGGGCACAGCACGAGCACCACGAGCCCGCTGACGTCGG
>DATMCA010000351.1:0-5330 GCA_035559015.1 Umezawaea sp.
CCCAGTTCCTTCGCGAGGTCGCCGACCAGCGCCACGCTCGACCGCGAACTGAGGCCGTTCGCGACGAACGACTCGTCGACGTCCACCTGCTCGGGGGTGATCCGCCGCATACCCGCGATCCGGAAGACCAGCCAGTCCTCGATCCGCTGCCGGTCGACGGTCATCCCCGCTCCGTTCCTCGTCCGACCCAACATCACAAAAAACGGCCGACCCGTGCAGCCTCCGGAGAGTGGCCGAGGTACCGCGCGAAAGTGCGCACCTACGGCCGATCGGGCCGGAGCACGAGGAACCTGCCCTGCCACAGCCCGCGCAGCTCCCGCCGGCTGTCGTCGTCGAGCCCGCCGACCACCTCGCCGAGCGATGCCAGCGTGCGCACGCCGTCGGCCGCCTCCAGCATGGCGAAGGTGTCGGCCGATATCTCCGTCCTGGCGCCGAACGGGACGTCCAGGAGGATCTCGTGCACCACGTCCCGCTTCCGGGCGGGCGTGGTCCTGATCCGCTTGACCAGCCGGGCTACCGGCCGGAACTCGGGCACCAGGTCGTCGATCGCGAGCGCCCGGCCCGGTCGTCGCCGGACCAGGTGGTCCTCCACGACCAGGAAGTCGAGTTCGGTGGTCAGGAAGCAGGTCACCGCGTCCCGCACGTCCTGCACGATCGGTTCGGCGTTGTTGTTGAACGAGGTGTTGAGCAGCACGGGGGTTCCGGTCAGCTCGCCGAAGGTCCGCACCAGGCGGTGGTACCGGGGGTTCGTCTCCCGGTCGATGACCTGGAGCCGTGCGCTGCCGTCGATGTGGGTGACCGCGCCGAGCTCCGACCGCCTGTCCTCGCGGACGTCCACCACGAAGGACATGAACTCGTGGTTGGCCTTAGTCCGCGGCGGCAGGTCGAAGTACTCCGCCGCCGCCTCGCGGGTCACCACCGGGGCGAAGGGGCGGTAGGCCTCGCGCTTCTTCACCATGGAGTTGATCCGCTCCTTGTTCCCGGCGGGACGCGGGTCGGCGAGGATGCTGCGGTTGCCGAGCGCCCGCGGGCCGTACTCGGATCGACCCTGCGCCCAGCCGAGCACGGCGCCATCGGCGAGCAGCCGCGCGCTTTCCGCGACGATGTCGGCGGGCCGCGAGTACTCGATCAGCCCGTGCCACGCGGCGAGCTGATCCTCGATCTCGCCCGCGGTGCCGAGCGGGGGACCCAGGCTGGCGGATCGCAGCCGCGACCTGCCGAACCGGCGGGACGGCCGGAGCCGCAGGGCGGCGCCGAGCGCGGCACCCTCGGCCGCGCCCGCGTCGTGCGACACGGGGTGGACGAAGATCTCCCGGAACTTCCCCGACCGCAGCAGCAGTCCGTTCAGGCTGCTGTTGTGCGCGACCCCGCCCACGAAGCACAGGTTGGTGAGCCCGGTGTGGTCCGCCCAGTGGTTGATCACGTGCGTCGCGAGTTCCTCCAGGGCGCGTTGGAGGCCGGTGGCGAAATCGCGGTGCTGCCGGGTGAACACCTCGCCTTCCCGGCGGGGTGCGAAACCGTTGCGCAGGAAGACGGTGGGGTCCGTGTGCAGGTCGAAGTCGCCGTTGTCCCGCAACGTGTACATCGAGCCGAAGAGATCGCGGTAGGTGCCGGGATCGCCGTACGGGGCCAAGCCCATGACCTTGTACTCGTCACCGAGCTTGTAGCCGAGCAACTTGATGTTGTTCTCGTAGAACTTCCCGAGCGACTGGTCGAGGTTGTAGGTCGCGAGCCGTTCCAGCTGCTCGTCGTGCCCGTGGAAGATCGTGGTGGAATGCGCTTCCCCGCGGAAGTCCATGACGACCACCAGGGCTTCTCCCATGCCCGAGCTGATGAACGAGGACATCGCGTGGCAGAAGTGGTGCTCGCTGTAGACGAGCCGGTCGGGCGGCACCTCGATGCCCAGCTGTCCCGACAGGTAGCCGGTGATGAGCTCGCGCGACGTGCGCAGCGGGAGCCAGGGGTTCAGGGTGTACACGGTGCCGAGCGCCAGATCCGTGAAGTCCTCCGCGACGTAGTGCCCCACGGCGTCGACCTGGGACGGTTCCACCCCGGCGGTGGCGAGGCACGCCCGGATCGCGTTGATCGGGAACTTCGTCGTCTTCTTCACCCGGTTGAGGCGTTCCTCCTCGACCGCCGCCACCAGTTCGCCGTCCCTGATCAGACAGGCTGCGGCGTCGTGCGCGTAGCCGTAGCCCAGATCCGGTGCCAGCTCGACGTCTTCGGGGGAGAAGTGCCCGGTCAGGCCGAGTACGAGCATGTGGGGTCCCTCAACCCTTCTCCAGTGCCGACAACGCCTTGATGAACGACTCGACCTCTTCCGGCGTGTTGTAAACGCCGAACGACGCACGCACGGATCCCTCGATCCCGAGCCCGCTGATGAAGGGGAACGCGCAGTGCGCACCGGTGCGGGTGGCGATGCCGGAGGCGTTCAGGTGGCCGCCGACGTCGTGCGGGCTCACGCCGTCCACGTTGAACGACACGATCCCGCCCCGCGGTTCCTGGGCGCCGTACACCGTGACGCCGTCCAGCGCGCGCAACCCCTCGACCGCCTGCGCCGCCAGGGCCGAGTCATGAGCGCCGACCGCGTCCCGGCCGAGGCCGTCGAGGTAGTCCATCGCCGCCGCGATGCCCACCATGCCCGCGACGTTGGGCGAGCCCGCCTCGAACTTCAGCGGCGGGCGGGCGCCGACCGGACCGTCCTCGTACGTCGCGATCGGCGTCATGCCGCCCCCGAGGTGCAGCGGCTCCATCCGGTCGAGGTGCTCCGCCTTGCCGTACAACACCCCCGTGCCCTGCGGGCCGTACATCTTGTGCGCTGAGAAGCCGTAGAAGTCGGCGTCGAGGTCCCGCACGTCTACCGTCCGGTGCGCCACGGCCTGAGCGCCGTCCACTACCACGAGGACGCCGTGGCGGTGGGCTTCCGCGGCAATCTCGCGGACGGGGTTCACGGTGCCCTGCACGTTGGACACGTGGGCCACCGCGATCAGCCGCGTCCGCTCGGTGATCTGCGCCCGGAAGGAGTCGGGCGACAGTTCGCCGTGCTCGTCCACGGCCGCGATCCTCAGCACGGCACCGGTTTCCGCGCAGAGCCGCCGCCAGGGGAGCAGGTTGGAGTGGTGTTCGAGCCCGCTGATCAGCACCTCGTCGCCTGCGGACACGACCTGGGTGCCGAACCCCCTCGCGACCAGGTTCAGCGATTCGGTCGCGCTCTTGGTGAACACGACCTCGCCCGCGTCGGCGGCGTTCAGGAAGGCGCGCACGCGCTCGCGTGACCGCATCAAGCGGCCCGTCGCCCGCATGCCGAGCGTGTGCACGCCGCGCCCCACGTTGCTGTTGTCGTTACCGTAGAAGGCGCGGATGGCGTCCAGCACCTGGTGCGGGATGTGCGTCGTCGCGGCGTTGTCCAGGTACACGAGCGGTTTGCCGTCGAGGTCCGCGGCGAGGATCGGGAAGTCGGCCCGCACGTCGCGCGCGAGATCGGGGAAGGTGGTGTGCCCAGCAGTCATCGGTGCACCTAACTGAGGAGGGTGAGGAAGGCCCCGGTGCCGCGGCTTGTCCGCGTCACCACGTTCGCGGGGCACCGCCGGTGCGGACAAGCCGCCGGGGTGCGCACGAAGGTGCGGACGATCGCGGGCGGGGCCGCGAGGTCATGCCGGGCGCGGACGGCCGGCGATGTGCTCCGCGACGTGCGCGGCGTCCGGGCCGACCCCGGCGAACACCGAGGACGCCACGGAGTGCAGCCAGGGCAGACCGACCGCGTACAGGCCGGGGTGCGTGGTGACGCCCCTGGTGTGGTGCGGGTAGCCCCACTCGTCGAACACGGGCAGGTCGACCCACCGGAAGTCGAGCTGGTACCCGGTCGCCCAGACGACGGAACCGATCCCGGCAGCGTCGAGGTCGAGCGTGGTGTCGGTGGTCGGGACGGTCGGGTCACCGGGGGGCCGCCGGTCGTCGGGCGGGGCGTCGATCCGGGCCGCCGCGATGTACCGGTCGAACAACAGCCGTTGCGTCTTGTCGAACTGGGTCTCGGTGAACGCCAGCCGGTCGGCGAGGTCGTTGCTGAACCGCACCGTCGTGCCGTCCGCCGACTCCAGCCCGCCGTACAGGCGAACGCCGTCCCGGGCAAGTCGCCTCAGGTCGATGCTGTGGCCGCCGTCCCGGCCCGACAGGATCGGGTTGCCCGCGAACCGCGCCGCCGGTGGCGGGGGCTTCATCTCCACCCCCACCTCCGGGCCGTGCTGGTGGATCCGCAGCAGCCACCACCCGAGGTCGCGGCCCCGGTACCGGCGGGGAGCGGCGGCGTGCCGCGACACGGCCAGGTGGACCTCGCGGCCCGCCAGGTGCAGCTCCTCGGCGATCTGCGCGCCGGACTGGCCGGTGCCGACCACGAGCACGCCGCCGTCGGCGAGCTGCGACGGCCTGCGGTAGTCGTCGGAGTGCAGTTGCCGGACGTGCGCGGAGAGCCGCTCCGCCGCCGCCGGGAACCTCGGTCGCGGGTACGGACCGGTTGCCAGCACGACGTTGCGCGCCTCGAAGGTCGTCCCGCTCGTGTGCGCCACCAGACCCTCGTCCGCGGCGCTCAGACGGTGCACCTCGGTGTCGAGTCGGACGGCGGGCTCGAACGTGGACGCGTACCGCGACAGGTGCTTCACCACGTCGTCGCGCCCCAGGAAGCCGTCCGGATCGTCGCCGTCGTACGGCATCCCCGGCAGCAGCAGCGTGAAGTTCGGCAGCACCAGGCAGAACTCGTCCCACCGGTCGTGCCAGCTCCCGCCGAGCCGGTCCCGCCGGTCCACGACGAGGTGTTCCACACCTGCCTCGGTCAGCCAGTAGCTCGTCGCGAGCCCGGCCTGACCTCCCCCGATCACGAGCGTGTCGGTCCGCTCCACCGTCCCCCTGGCGGTCATGACCTGAACCTCCTGCCTTCGTCGTCAACGTCGCACGGCGCGCAGCACCGCGTCGGTGAGGGTGATCGGCTGCCCGTCGTGGTCGGTGGCCTTGCGGTGCTCGGCCGAGGTCGTGATCTCCCACTCCGCCGGGTCCAGCGCGGTGGCCGCCTCCTCCGCCGTGAACATCAGGTGGGGCAGGCGCGGGCGCCGCAGCGTCGGCAGGTCCAGCTCGACGGGGTGGTGGCCGACCACGAGCAGCGTGCCGCCGGGTTTGACGGCCGCGGCCAACCGCCGGTTCAAGGCGTCGCGCGCGGGCCGGGGCAGTTGCAGGAACTGCACCGACACCAGGTCGAACCGCGCCGGAACCGGATCCCACGTCGTGACGTCGGCCCGCTGCCACGTGACCTCCACGCCCGCCTCGGCGGCGTGCCGGGCGGC
>DATMCA010000352.1:0-11055 GCA_035559015.1 Umezawaea sp.
GTCCTCCTCGGTCTCGCCGGGGAAGCCCGCGAGCAGGTTCCACGAGACGTGCACGCCGTAGTACCGCGCCCACTTCAACAGGCGGACGTTGATCAGGACGCTGGAACCCTTGCGCATCAGGCGGAGCACGTTAGTGCTCAGGCTCTCGATGCCGGGCTGGACGCGCATGATGCCCGCCAGGTGCATGATCCTGAGCTGCTCGCGGGTGAGGTTCGCCTTGACCTCGAAGAACATGTTGACGTCCCAGTGCCGTTCGGCCAGCTCGGCGCAGAACGACGTCAGGTACTTCATGTCGAGGATGTTGTCGACGGCGTCCACGTGCACGATCTGGTACTCGCGCAGGAGGGTGGCCAGCTCGTCGACCGCGCGGGGGCCGGACTTGGCCCGGAACGCCATGTTGAGCGCGTTCAGCCCGCAGAACGTGCAGTGGTGCTTCTGCCCCCACCAGCACCCGCGGGAGAACTCGACCGGCAGCCGGATCTGGTCCTCCGGCAGGACGTTGAGGCGGCCGAACCTGTTCAGCGAGTCGAAGTAGTCCTTGTACTCCGGGATCGGGAGGTCGTCGAGCCCGGCGGGCCCCAGCCGGTCGTTGGCCGTGGGCGCGTCCGGGTGGCCGTGCCGGTGCACGTTCGTCAGCCGGACCTCCTGCCCGTCGGCGATGGCCTTGAGGATCGCCGGGAACGCGACGTCGCCCTCACCGACCACGACGTAGTCGAGCCAGGGCAGCTTCCGCGCGTATTCGAGGCCCATCTCGCTGTCGAAGTTCGCGCCGCCGTAGACCAGGGAGATCCCGGGGTGGTTCTCCTTGAGCGCCTTGCCGAGGGCGAGCGCCGCGGTGTTCTGCAGGAAGGTCGAGGTGAACCCGACGACGTCGTAGTCGGCCCACTCCGGCCGCGCGGCGACGTCGGCGATCCACCGCGGCAGCCGTTCCCGCTGCGTCCGGACCAGGTCCTCCCGGTCCCCGTCGGTCCACTCGGCCCAGTCCGACTCGACCTCGGGGAAGGCGGCGAGGTAGTCCGCGGGCGGCAGGACCTCGCCGAACGCGGCGTAGGAGAACAGCCACTCGCCGAGGAAGTAGTCCCGCATCGCGTCCATCATCGCGATCTTCTCGTAGCCCGGACCGCCGAGGAACGCGGCGAACTCGATGTTGAGGTACTTGGTGTCGCAGTCGTGCCCGGCCCGGCTGGTGATCGCCTGGAGGAGCCCGCACTGGATGGACGGGGCGTTGACCCGCGCCCACGGCATGTTCACCAGCGCGACGCGCAGCCGCCTGCTCGGCGGGGTCGCGGGGTCGACGGACGTCGCCGCCGTGCGCGACGGGAGTAGTGGGATGTCGGTCCGGGTCATCAGATCCCCCAGTTCGTCGGTACGGCCGCGGCGGGTCGTGGGGTCGGCTAGGCGAAGTCGTCGTGTCCGTGTCTGGCCGCGCGGCGGGTCTGCACGGCGACGGCGAGCAGCCCGAGCACGGCCGACGCGAGGCAGATCACCAGTTCCAGCAGGGCTTCGGTCAGCCACGGGCGGCCGTCCAGCCCCGCGCGGACGGCGGCGAGCCCGTGCCGCACCGGCAGCACCGAGCCGATCGCGTCGATCCAGCCGACCTGGCCCGGCGGCAGGAAGGCACCGGCGCACAGCATCGTCAGGTAGCCCAGGATGTTCGGGGCCAGGACGTCGGCGCGCTTGGCGATCGTCGCGGTGGCACTGGCGATGCCGAGCAGGGCGTAGCCGCACGCCATCAGCGCGAACAACGGCAGCCACGGCAGCAGCCGCAGGGCGAGGTCGGTCATCCCGAGGACGGCCGCCGCGATCGCCGCCTCGGCGAGGAAGAGGCCGAACCCGACGGCGAGGTACGGCACCGCGCGGGCGTAGAGGACCACGGCGACGGGCACGTCGCCGTGGCGGATCCGCCAGAACGTCGAGAAGTACTTGTCCCCGAACGGCACGTTGATCACGTTGACCGTGTTCGTCGTGGTGAGCGCGAGGACCAGGCCGCCGACGAACGCGAACGGCCGGTGGTCGTCGCCCGCGACCACACCGCCGAGCACGGTGAAGAACACGATCTGGAGGACGCCCTTGGGCAGCGTGGCGAAGATCGAGGCCGCGGGCGGGAGGGTCGCGTTCATCTCCCGCGCGCCGAGCCGGACGGCCTCCGCCGCCCGCCACAGCGCCGTGCCCGGCGAGGTCCGCTCACGCGTGGTCAAGGGACCCCCGCTGCCGTGCCTTGTCGATGGACCAGCGGTAGGTGCGCCTGGCGACGACGCCGTAGGCGACGGTCAGGGCCACGGCGACGGCGAGCGGCGTGACCGACGGCCCCGGCCCGGCGGCGTCGGACAGGAACTCGTTGATCCACCGCAGGCTCAGCAGCTGCGGCACCCACCGCAGCCACACCGGCAGGACGTCCTGGGGGATCAGCAGCCCGCCCAGCACGAACACCGGGTACATCAGCGCGCCGGACCAGACCAACCCGTTGCGGGTGAGCAGGAACAGGCAGGACAGCAGCGCCCCGAGCGTGGTTGCCGAGACGACGACGACCAGCAGGCCCACGGCCAACCAGAACGGGTGCGCCAGGGCGACCGGCAGGCGCAGTGCGAGCACGGTGACTACCGTCGCGGCCAGGATCGTGCCGACGCCGTATAGCGTGGCGCCCAGGCTCTTGCCGAACAGCACCACCGTGGGCGACTCGACGCCGCACACGCAGCGGGCCAATGTCCCGTACGTCCGCTCGCGCCGCAGCACGCCGCCGCTGGTCCAGACCGTCGACCCCCACAGCGCCGTGAGCATCACCGAGGTGACGACCTCCGCCGCGCGGCCCGCCGACGGGCGCTGCGTCTCGACCGCGATGACGAGCAGTACGACGGGCAGGAACCCCGCGTTGACCAGCAGCAGCGGGTTGCCGCGCATGGACCGCTGCTCGGTGCGCGCGGCCGTGAAGAACGTCCAAGCCGCCGCGCGCAGGCGGTCGGCGGGCAGTGCCGGCGCCGTCACGGGAGCACCTCGCCCACGCCGGTCCGGCCGTTCGCGGCCAACTGCGCCGCGACGTGCGAGTAGACGTCCTCCAGCCGCAGCGGCGCGACGTCCACGCCCAGGATGGTGGCGCCGCCCAGCACGGCCCCCAGGTGGCCGAAGGACTCGACGCTCCAGTCCCGCACCCGCAGCCGCAGCGTCCACAAGCCACCGGCCTCGGTGAGGTCGTCCACGGCGAACCGGGACGCCTGGGCGTTGTCCAGCACCGGCGGGTACCCGGTGCCGCGCACGGTGACGATCGCCGTGTAGCCCGCGAGCTTGGCGAACTCGGCGACCTCGACGTCCGCGGCCACCTCGCCGTCGGCCAGGATGACGACCCGGTCGGCGAGCCGCTCGATGTCGAGCAGGAGGTGGCTGGTCAGCAGGACCGACGTGCCGCGGCTCCGGAGGACGGCGACGTCCTGGCGCAGGCGCTCGGCCTCCACGGGGTCGAGGCCCACCGTCGGCTCGTCCAGCAGCAGCACCGGCGGCTCGTTGATCATCCCGATGGCCAGGTGCAGCCGTTGGCGCATGCCCTTGGAGTAGGTCTCCACGGCGCGGTCCGCCACGTCCGCGAGCCCGACGTGGTCGAGCCCCGCCTCCAGCCGGTCCACCAGCCCGCGCCTGCCGACACCCGCGAGCACCGCGAAGAACCGCAGGTTCTCCCGGCCGGTCAGCTTGGCGTAGAGCCCGCGCTCGCCGCCCAGGACGACGCCGGTCAACCGGCGGACCTCGCGCAGGTCCGAGGTGACGTCGTGGCCGAGGACGCGCGCCGTCCCGCCGGTGGGCAGCAGGAGGGTGGCGAGGATCTTCGTCAACGTCGTCTTGCCCGCGCCGTTGCTGCCCAGCAGGCCGACGATCTCGCCCTGCCCGACGCGCAGGTCCACGTCCTTGAGCGCGACGACGTCGCCGCCGCGCACCTTGAACGTCCGACCGAGGCCCTCGACCTCGATCGCGGCGCCGCTCACGGCCGTTCCTCCGGGTTCCGGAGCGGCAGTCCGTGCCGGGCGGCGGCCAGCCGGGCGAGCGGGACCCTCGGCGCCGCGCAGGAGACGTAGTCGACCCCGGCGTCGGCGAGGAACCCGACCGCCGAGGCCTCCGCGGCCTGCTCGCCGCACACGCCGATCCGGATGCCGGGGCGCACCGCGCGGGCGTCCCGGACGACCTGCCGGATCACCGCGCCCACGCCTTCGAGGTCGAGCCGGTCGAACGGCGAGTGCTCCACCAGACCCAGGTCCCGGTAGGCGGGCAGCAGGTGCCGGTCGGCGTCGTCGCGGGACAGCCCCCACAGCAACGCCGTCAGGTCGTTGGTGCCCAGGGAGAGGGCGTCCACCCGCTCGGCCAGGTCGGCGGCGAGGAGGGCCGCCCTGGGCGTCTCGATCATCGCGCCGATCGCGATCGGCAGTTCCCCCGCGGTGGTACCGGCGTGCGCGCGGACGTCGTCCAGCAGGCCCCGCACCACGTCCACCTCGGCGGGCGTGCTGACCATCGGCACCAGCAGCTCCGGCCGTGGGTCGCACCCGGACCGGCGGACCTCCAGCACCGCGTCCACCAGCGCCTGGATCTGCGCGACGGTCAGCGCGGGCACGAGGATCCCCAGCCGCACACCGCGCACGCCGAGCATCGGGTTGTGCTCGCGCAGCCTGTGCAGCATCGCCCGCACGCCGTCGGCCGCCGCCGACGCCGGGTCGGGCAGGAACTCGTGCCGCGGCGGGTCCAGCAGCCGGATCGCCACGTCCTGGCCGTCCACGGCCCGGAACAGGTCGGCGAACTCGGACCGGAGGACGGCGTACACGTCCGCGAGGCCCTCGGTCATCTCGGGCCCCGGACGGGCGATCAGCACGCGTTCGAGCAGCGCGCGCCGGTCGCCGAGGAACACGTGCTCGACGCGGAACAGCCCGACGCCGGTCGCGCCGAGCGCCCGGCCCCGCGCCGCCGCCTCGGCCGAGTCGGCGTTGACCTTCACGGCCAGGCCGGGCAGGTCCGCGAGCGCGGTGTCGAGCCAGTCGAGGACGGCGGCGTTCCCGTGCCTGTCGGCGAGCGGTTCGACCGGTCGGCCGCGGAACACCGTCCCGCTCGACCCGTCGACCGTCACCACGTCACCGGCCACGAGGACGTCACCCCGCGCGCCCCTGAGGAGTTCCGCGTCGTCGATGACGACGCCGTCCACGAGGCCCGCGACGGACGGACGGCCCAACGCCCGCGCGACGACGGCGGAGTGGGTGGTCCGGCCACCCCGCTCGGTGACGACGGCGGCGGACGCGAGCAGTCCCGGCAGGTCGTCCGGCCGTGACTCGGACAGGACCAGGACCGGCTCCAGGCCGTCCGCCCGTGCGGCCACGGCGGCCTCGGTGCTGAACACCAAGGTGCCGCAGGCGATCCCCGGCGCCACGCCGAGACCGTGCACGACGGCGTCCAGACCACTGGTGTTCGCGGTCAGGGTGAGCGCACGCTCCAACTCGTGCGGGTCGACGGCGGCCACGGCTTCGGCGGAGGTGAGGTCACCGCGGGCGTGGAGGGCGGCGACGGCGTTCACGGACGCCGTGCCGCGTGGTGGTGTCGGCGGGGTTCGCGCCACGAAGTCCTCGCCGACCTCCACCACCGGGTGGGCGACGGAGATCGGGTTCGTGAGCGGTCGGGACCGATCGCTCATCTCGTCAACGGACGTTGTAGTACTCCCGGCGGACACCGAGTAGGTAGACGCGGTCGTCCACTTCGGCGGCCTCCTCCGGCGTGAGCGGCGAGAATTCGAGTTCGGCCAGGTCCTCTGCGGCTGCGCTGTGCGCGGATTCGTTCATGCTCGCGAGCGTAGGGACGGGCTGTTTCAGATCGCCTTCATCCGTCGGACGGCAGGTCGGGGCCACGCCGACCGCGCAGCTGGGCGGCCAGTTCCGCCAGCGGACGACCCGAGCGGGCGCAGGCGCGGGTCGCGACCCGCGCCAGGGCGAGCGGCAGCCGTCCGCACGAGTCGATGATCTCCACCACGGCGTCCGGCTCGGCGCGCACCCGGTCCACGCCGAGCCGGTGGGCCAGGAGCTGCCTCGCCTCGTCGACGGTCGGGCGGTCCAGCCGGATCGTCCGCGCGCCGAGGGCGACGACGATGCCGGTGAGCGGTGTCCTGGCGGTCACCACCGCGACGCAGCCGGAGCCGCCGGGCAGCAGTTGCCGGACCTGGGCGGCGTCGCGGGCGTTGTCCAGCACCGTGAGCACGCGCCTGCCGGACAGCACGCTGCGGTAGAGCGCGGCCCGGCCCTCGACGCCGCCGGGGCGGTACCGCTCCGGCACCAGGAACGAGTCGAGCAGGGCGTCCATCGCCTCCGCGGGCGACATCGCCCGGTTCGCCGGGTCGCGGCCGTGCAGGTCGACGTACACCTGGCCGTCCGGGAAGTGGTGGGCGACCTGGTGCGCCCAGTGCACCGCCAGCGCGGTCTTCCCGACGCCCTCGGCACCGTCGATCACGACGATCCGGGCGGCGCGCACGCCGGGACCGGACCCGTCGTCGAGCAGCTCGTCCAGCGCCTCGACCTCGACCGCCCGACCGGCGAAACCGTCGACGTCGGCGGGCAACTGGCGCGGCACGACCTGGAGCGCGCGCCGCGGCCAGGCAGTCGAACCGGTGACCGTGCGGCCCAACAGCCCTTGGTAGATCCGTTGCAGCTCCGGCCCCGGATCGACGCCGAGCTCCCGGCTGATCCGCACCCGGACCAGCTCGTAGTGCTCCAGGGCCTCGGCGGGCCGGTCGGACCCGTCCAGCACCACGAGCAGCCGCGCCCACAGCGACTCCCGCAGCGGGTACCGCGCGGTCAGCTCCCGCAGCAGCGGCAGCACGTCGCCGCCGCGGCCCGCCGAGACCAGCCGGTCGGCCTGGTGTTCCACCGCCGACAGGTACCGGTCGACGACCCTGGGCGCCTCGCCCGACTCCAGCCAGGCCGAGTGCACACCCTCGAACGGGAACCCGCGCCACAGCGCCAGCGCCTTGTCCACCAGTTCGGCCTGCCGCGCGGGGTCGACCGTTCGCGCGGCGGCGTCCAGCAGGTTGTCGAACCGCAGGGCGTCGACGTCGTCCGGCCTGGCCCGCAGCACGTAGCCCGCCGGGTCGAACACGATCGACCCGGCGCCCAGCGCGTTGCGGAGGCGGGTCATGTAGGTCGACACCGTCCGGCGGACGTCGACCGGGAGGTCCGGCCCCCACACCGCCAGCGCGAGCTGGTCCACCGTCACCGGCCTGCCCGCGGACAGCGCCAGCGTCACCACGAGCGTGCGGAGCCTGCCGGTGGTCAGGTCCACCGGCCGCTTGCCGACCACCACTTCCAGAGGGCCCAGCAACCGCACCGCGAGGCGCTCGGCCGGATCCGGTCCACCACTCACGGGCAGCACGGGCTGCCCACCGCCGGGATATGATCGCATGGCAAATCGCCCCCAGGTCATAGCGTGTCCACAATGGACTCGCGGACCTCCTCAACCCCAGATCCGCCAGTGCGGTCCGCGTGATCTACTGTGGCAAACTTGGCCACTGCCCGCAACGATCGCCGTGTTCGGCTCGTGGGGCGGCCACCGGGTGGGTTCGTTCCCCGGCCGTGTTCCGGTCCTTTGTAGACCACCTCTTTCCTCCGGTGTGGACGCTCGTGCGTCCCGATCGGTGGCACCGCTCCGGCCGAGGTCGGCGATACTTGTGCGAGATTGGGTCAGATTCGCGGAAGTTCATACTTGAACGACATGCTGAACTGGTCATACACTCTCCGTATTGTCGGTACTTTGCGGAAGAGGGGTCGCGCGATGCCCGAGGTCACCGTGTTGCCGCACGACGTCCGGGTGGACGCCCTGGCCGACGAGACGGTGGTCGACGCGCTGCGCCGAGCCGGGTGGCGCAGCCCGTACCGGTGCAGGCGCGGCGGCTGCGGGGCGTGCAAGGTCCACCTGGTCGAAGGCCTCGTGCGCTACGCGCTGCCGGTCGCCGACTCGGTCCTCGGGGCCGCCGAGCGGACGGCGGGCCTGTGCCTGCCGTGCCGGGCCGTGCCCGTCACCGACGTGGTGCTCGACCTCGGCGCGGCACCGCTGCGCGCGGTCCTGGCCACCGCCCCGCCCTGGCGGGCGTGAGCGCTCGGTTCCGGTTCGTCCGTTCCGGCCGGAGGGTGGGGTTTTCCGCAGCGGGCCGTGCGGCGCACCCCATGGTGGGTGTGCCCGCTCCGCGCCAGCATTGCCGACGTGATCATCAGAAGTGCTTTCGCGGCAACGGTTCTGGCCCTGTCCGGGGTGTTCCCCGTCCTGGGCGAGTGGGTGGGGGAGGGGTGGGTGTCGAGTGCGCTGCTCACCGTCGAGGACTCGGGAGGTGTGCGCGCGGACGCCGCGGGTGAGGCCCGCGTCGGCGGGTACTTCCGCATCGGCAGCGTGACCAAGACGTTCGTCGCCACGGTCGTCCTGCAACTCGTGGACGAGGGCCGGGTCGGCCTGGACGACCCGGTGAGCGGGTACGTGGGCGGTGTGCCGAACGGGGACCGGACGACGGTCCGGCAGGTCCTCAACCACACGAGCGGGCTCTACGACTACGCCCACGAGGCGGGCTGGTCGACCAACCGGTGGCGGGGCGCGGAGCGGTTCCGCTCCTACGCGCCAGGGGAACTGCTGGCGGTGGCGGCGTCGCACGAGCCGTACTTCGCGCCGGGGCAGGGGTGGCACTACTCGAACACCAACTACGTCGTCGCCGGGATGCTGGTCGAACGGGTGACCGGGCGGACCTACGGCGACGAGGTGCGGGCGCGGGTGCTCCGGCCGCTGGGGCTGGACCACACCGTCGTGCCGGGGCAGTGGTCCGGTCTGCCCCAGCCGCACGCCCGCGGCTACGCGACCGTCGACGGGCGGCTGGTCGACGCGACCCTGATGAACCCGTCGCTGGACTGGGCGGCGGGCGAGATGATCTCCACCGCGGATGACCTCAACCGGTTCCTCGACGCCCTGCTCGGCGGCCGGCTGACCTCGGCGGCCTCCCTCGCCGCCATGCGCGAGACCGTGGACACCGGCACGGTCTTCGCGTACGGCCTGGGCTTGCAGCGCTTCGACCTGCCCTGCGGCCGCTCGGTCTGGGGCCACGGCGGTGAGCTGATCGGCTACCTCACCTACGCCACCCGTGCCGACGACGGCCGCAGGGCCGCGCTGTCCTACAACCCGCTGGGGGAAGGGCTGCCGGGTGAGGACCTGATCGGCCTGTTCGGCTCCGTCTACTGCTGAGCGAGCGCGGCGGCGAGGTCGTCGAGCCCGCCGAACGCGCGGGCCATCCCCACGTGGTCGGCGTAGTCGCGCGACTCGACGATCTCACCGTCGCGCACCCGCGTCACGAAGGTGCACGGCACGGCGAACGGGCGGCCGTTCGCCGTGCCGACGTAGCTGAACTCGAACACGACCACCTCGGGGTCCGCGGTGAGGTGGACCTGGCCGACGGCCTCGAACCGGTCGGCCCCGCGCACCCGCGCCGGTCCGCCGGCGAAGTGCTCGCGCAGCTCGGCGCGGGTCCGCAGGGGCGTGTCGCCGAGCGGGGCGAAGGGGTGCCGGACGTCGGTGTGCTCGGCGTACAGGGCGGCCAGGTCGTCGAGCTGGGCCTGCGTCTCGCTCTCGGAGAGGCCGCCCGCGACCAGGCGGCCGACTCCGGCGGCGACGGCGCGGACGACGTCGGACGGTGACTGCACGGGGTCCTCCCAGGTGGATAAGCGGAGTCTGGACTTCGGTAACTGTAGCGAAGTCCGGGCTCCGGTTAAAGTCCCCGGTGAACCTGGAGGAGGTCGGATGCGGCAGGACGCCCGCGAGAACCGGGAACGGATCCTGGACGCCGCCGAGGCGGTGTTCGGTGCTCACGGCGCGGTCGGGTCGACCGAGGAGGTGGCCGCGAGGGCGGGCGTCGGCATCGCGACGGTCTTCCGGCACTTCCCGACCAAGGAGGGGCTGATCGAGGCGGCGCTGCTGCGGCACTTCGACCACCTCACCGAACGTGCGCACGCGCTGGCCGCCGACGGTGACCCGACGGTGACCTGGCGGTCGCTGGTCCGCGAGATGATCGAAACCGGCGCCACGAAGCTGACGCTCGCCTCGGCGCTGGCCGAGCACGGCGAGTTCCCGGCAGGAGCCACCGCCGCGTCGAACCGGCTCAAGGCGACCGTCGACGACGTCCTCCGCCGCGCGCAGGAAACGGGTTCCGTCCGGCCCTCGGTCACGGTCGAGGAGGTCTACCTGCTCATCCGCGGGCTCTCCCAGGCGTCGGCGACCATGCGCGCGGACCCCGACACCCTGGACCGCGCCATCGACGTCGTGCTCACCGGACTGGCCGGCTGACGGTCGGATCCCGGCTACTCGTTCCACCTCCGCGGGCGGTTCGGGGAGCGCTGGTCGAGGTGACCGAGTACCCCGGCACAGGTGTTCGGTCGGCGGCTCGTCGTGATCACCCCGGCGGCCGGGTTCCCGCTCGCGTGCCGGGAAGCGCGGGTGATCCGGTGGCGGTGCCGGTCGGCCGCCGGTCGACCAGGAGGTGAGCGGTCCGCGGTGTCGTGCGGACCGCTCACCGGCCGGGTCACAGACCGGTCGTCAGGACCACCCGGAAACGGGCGTCGTTGGACAGCATCCGGTCGTACGCCTCGGCGGCCCGCTCCAGCGGGTAGGTCTCGACCATCGAGCGGGCGCCGGTGAGGACGCAGAACCGCATGGCGTCCTCGGAGTCCTGCGACGTGCCGGACGGGTGCCCGGCGATCGAGGTGGCCGGACCGATGAGGCTCATCGCGCCGACCTCGATCGGCGCGTCCGCGACGCCGAGCACGACCACCTGGCCGCGCGGCGCGAGACCGGCGACCGCCGAGGCGACGGCCGACCCGCTCGTGGTCGTGGCGATCACGACGTTCGCCCCGCCGAGTTCGGCGAGCGCCGCGCCCGCGTCCCGTTCCCGCGCGTCGACGTAGTGGTGGGCGCCGAGTTCACGGGCGAGCGCCTCCTTCTCCGGGCCGCGCGAGATCGCCACGACCTCGCAGCCCATCTTCGCGGCGAACTGGACGGCCAGGTGCCCGAGACAGCCGATGC
>DATMCA010000353.1:0-7024 GCA_035559015.1 Umezawaea sp.
GGGCGGTCGCGGGCGGGGTGGGCGGCGGGAACGGTGAGGGCGAGGTGGGCGAGGTGGGTTCGGATGCGGTTGAGGACGCGGGCGGTCTGGCGCGCGGATGCGATGGGGATCGCGGGCACGGGCGCGACGACGGGTGCAGGCCCGGTGGCGCTCGGATGCGGCAGCGGACGCGCTCAGGCGTGACGGACCGATTCAAACGCCGAGCGCACCCGACACCGGATCCGGGTCACGCCATCGCCCAGCCCCTTGTCGACATCCACCCCCGCCGAACCGCCGCATCCTGCCCGGCCTCTCCGCCCTGCACCGCCGCGTGCCCCTGCACCGCCACACAGCCTGCACCGTGGCACGCTGACCCGTCTCCGCACAGTCCGACGCCCTCGCGTCCCCCGCTCACTTCCGCTCACACCGCCGTGCCGCGCAGTACTTCGCTAACCAACAATCCCCCCTCGGTCCGAAGTGGACCAGCCTCCACCTCCCCGCAACCGAGGTCCATTCGCGACCCGTTTACCCACTTTCAGTCAACACTGAAGCAATAGACCCCACCACACCCACCCAGCCCAAATGGAAAGCCTTGCGCCGCAGGGAATTCACAGCCGCGTGGAAGTTCAGGTGGTGAGGGCGTCGTTCATGGTGCCGAACACGGCCAACTCCTGGTCCATGCGCGACACGCGGAGCACGGCGAGCACGGCCGGGGTGCTGACGACGAGTCTCAGGACGTTGCCGCGGGCCTTCGCGTGGAGGTGGGCGTCGAGCACGACGGTGAGCCCGGTGGACCCGAGGAACCGCAACCCCAGGCAGTCCACCACGACCAGGGTGTACTGGGAGCACAGCGCCCGCAGTTCCCGTCCGAGCCGGTGGGCGCTGGCGGAGTCCGACTCGCCCTCGACCGCGACGATCGCGCTGCGACTGCCCCGGCACACGCGGATGGTGAGCGCCTGGCCGTCGGCGACGAGCGTGTCGGCCTCTCTCGAATCGGACATGGTGCACCCCGTGGACTTGCCGGTCGAAGGGCACACTGTTGAACCCCCGTCAGCGGGAGAGGACCATATCGAGCACCGGCTCCACCCACAACGGCGTACGACCACGTTCACCCGGCCCGCTTAGTCCGATCGCGCAGCACCGCGACCGGCCGCGGCCCGCCGCCCCCACCGGGAGTCCGAAGTGGACGAACGGGTCACCGCGCGCCCGACTTCCGGTCCAGCACCTCGACCAGCCGCGCCGCCCCCCGATCCGGTCCGGCGGCCCGGACCTCGTCCCGCAGCGCGAGCAGCCGCGGCGTCCGGCCGCCGTCGAGCAGGCCGCGCAACGCGGTCTCCACCTGAGACGCGTCGAGCGCGTTCGGGTCGAGGCACACCCCGGCGCCCGACCGCTCGGCGTCGTGGGCGACGCAGAACTGGTCGCTGGAGAACGGCAGGACCAGAGCGGGAACGCCCGCCTCCAGAGCTTCGGTGAACGTGTTGTTGCCACCGTGGTGCACGATCGCGTGCACGTGCGGGAGCAGGGCCCGTTGCGGCACCTCCGCCTCCAGCACCACGCGCGGGTCGGCCGCGAGGTCCGCCAACGCCTCGACCCGCGCACCGGCCGCGACGACGACCGTCACGTCCGGGACGCGCAGCGCGCCCGACACGGCGATGCGCAGGACGTCGTCCCGAGCGGACAGGAACGTGCCCAGCGCGACCAGCACCACCCGACGCCCGCGGATCCGGGCCGCCCAGTCGTCGTCGAGCCGGTCGGGCTCCGTGCAGTGGCCGAGGAACACCAGGTCGGGTTCCTCGGGCAGGGGTGGCAGCCAGGGCAGGCGGGGGTAGTTGAGGACCGCCGCGTGCGGCGACGTCAGCGCGAACGCCCGGCGCGGCACCGGCCGGTCCGGGGCGTGCCGGCGCACGAAGTCCGCGAACAGCCCGGTGAACCGGAGGTCGGTGAGGCGGGTCGCCTCGCGCAGTTCGGCCAGGTCGGTCGGCGCGACGGCGGACGGCCAGAGCTGCGGCAGGCCGAAGAACTGGTCGTCGCGGGCGACCAGGTAGGTCGGGTGGCCGGGGCAGAACGACGCGAACGGCAGCCCCAGCACGTGCAGCGCGAGGGTCACCGCGTAGTTGAGCTGGTCGACCAGGTACCAGTCCGGCCGCAGCCGCTCGTGCAGCGCGGCGACGTCCGCCAGGACCTCCTCGGGCGCGGCCAGCATGTCCGCCCGGCGGTGGGTCGTCTGGGTCAGCAGCGCGGGCACGGCACCGCGCCTGGTCGCGTCGAGGAACTCGTCGAGCCTGCGCGCGGACGCGTCGTCCTGCACGGTGCTCTGCGCGACCCCCGTGTTCGCGTTGCGGGTCGTGCGCAGCGGCACGAAGTCCAGTCCCCCGGCCAGGTCCGCGAACTCCGGTGTGGACGCGAATACCACGTCCACACCGGTCCTGCACAACGAGCGGGCCAGAACGGACAACGGCTGTGCGTGCGACCGGAACGGCGGGCTGATCACCACGGCGCTGGGCATGGCCCACCTCACTTTCCTTGGGATAACAAGGTTTTGTTCGATCCGGGAGCCGGTCCGGTTCGAACGTCGTGCGTGCGATCACACCCGGATCTCTTGCAAGCACTGGAAAACCGTCGACGCGACCTGCGCGCGCGACCCCCGCTCCCGTCACCGGAACAGGCGGTCGGGGACCTCGTGCGAGCCCCCTCACCTGCGGCGTTCTCCCTGTTGTGCGACCTTGTCCCGGAGCTGCTAAGGAACGACCTCGGGGCCGTGCTGCGGAGAACCCTGCTCGACCGTCCCGCCGAGCCGGTCACCGGGTGGCTGCTGGACCTGGCCGCCCTCCACGACCTGGCGCCGCTGGCCGCGGACGAGGCGCGGGCGGTGGGCGAGGGCGCTCCGCTGTGGCGGTACCTGCACTCGCTGGGCCTGCCGGTGCAGGGCGACCCCCGGTCGCCGTACGAGAAGCTGCTGCTGGACCTCCTGGCCGACGGGTCGACGCCGCGCGCCGCGCCGGTCGCCGCGCCGGTCGCCGGGCCGACGGTGGCGCAGGCGATGCTGATCGGCGGCACCGGGCAGCCCGGCGAGGGGGCCAGCGGCGGGCTCGGGGTGTTCCTGCGGTCGCTTGGCGACGCCCTGGCCCACCGCGCCGACGTCGGCCGGGTCGTGACGATCGTGCTCGCCGCGCACCCCACCGCGCTCGTCGTGGAGCGGGCGGAGGATCGGGAGCACTGGACGGTGCACGTCCCGGTCGACTCCCCGGTCGCGCTGAGCCAGCAGGAGATGGGCGGGCACCGGGCCGCGATCACCTGGTGGGTCCGCGAGCTGCTGGTCCGCCACGGGCTGGTGCCGGACGTCGTGCACGTCCGGTACTCCGACGACGGTTCCCTCGCGGTGGCCGAGGCGGCCCGGCTGCTGGGCGCGCGGGTGGTGTTCACGCTGACCCCGGACCCGCACCGCCACCTGGCCGAGCGGTACCCCGAGGAGGGGGCGGACGCCGAAGCGCTGCGGTTCGACCTGCACCGGGTGCGGGTGGCGGACCGGCTCGTCGAGCGCGCCGACGCGCTCGTCGCCATCGGCGGGCGCGGTGACGAGCTGCTGGAGCACTTCCCGCAGTTGGAGCACCGCACCGCCGTGGCCATCGAGGAGGGCATCACGCCGCTGGCGGGAACCGTGCGCCCCGCCCTCGTGCGCGAGCTGTTCGAGCCGTCCAGGGTGTTCCCGCGGCTGGACGACTCGGCGCGGGGGCTGCCGGTGCTGCTCAACGTCGGCCGCCTGCACCCGGTGAAGCAGCAGACCGTGCTGACGCGGGCGTGGCTGGGCGCGGGCCTGCACCGGTCGACGGCGCTGGTCCTGATCGGCGGCTCGGTGACCGCGCGCACGCCCGACGAGCAGGCCGTGCTCGACGAGGTGCTGGCGCTGGCCGAGTCGGTGCCGGAGGCGCGCGGACGGCTGGCCGTGCTGCCCGCGTGGCCCAACACGAAGGTTCGGGAGCTGGAGCACACCCTGGTGCGGGCGCTGCCCGCGCCGTCACCGCACGTCTACGCGTGTTCGAGCGCGAAGGAGGAGTTCGGGATCGCCGTGCTGGAGGCGATGGAGGCCGGCCTGCTGGTGGTGGGGCCGCGGCGCGGCGGGCTCCCCCACTACGTGGACGACGGCCGGAACGGGTTCCTCGCCGACACGTCCACCGCCGAACGGCTCGGTGAACGGCTGCGGGAGGTCGTGGCGCTGGGTCGGGCGACCCGCGCGGTGGCCGAGGCGGGCCGGGAGACGGTGCGCGAGCGCTTCCCCATCACCCGCGTCGCCGAGTCGTTCGCCCGCGTCTACCTCGACCTCGCGTGACGACGGCCCGTCCCCCGCGTTTTGCGGACACCGGGTCGCGCGCGACACCGAATCTCCCGAGGTGCGCACGGAGGACGAGGGTCCTTCGGTAACATCGCCGAACGTGACCACGCCGACCCAGACATTCGAGTTCCAGTCCGAGGCGCGCCAGCTCCTCCAGCTGATGATCCACTCGATCTACTCGAACAAGGACGTCTTCCTGCGGGAACTCGTGTCCAACGCCTCCGACGCGCTGGACAAGTTGCGCCTGGAATCGTTCCGCGACAAGGACCTGAACGCCGACACGGACGACCTGCACGTCGAGATCGCGATCGACGCCGAGCAGCGCACGCTGAGCGTGCGCGACAACGGCATCGGCATGACCCGCGACGAGGTCATCGGCCTGATCGGCACGATCGCGAAGTCCGGCACGGCGGAGTTCCTGAAGAAGGTAAGGGAGTCCAAGGACGCCGCGGGGTCGCAGGACCTGATCGGCCAGTTCGGCGTCGGCTTCTACTCCAGCTTCATGGTCGCGGACAAGGTCACCCTCGTCTCGCGCCGCGCGGGCTCGTCCGAGGGCGTGCGCTGGGAGTCCGAGGGTGAGGGCACGTACACGATCGAGCCCGTCGAGGACGCGCCGCAGGGCACCACCGTGACGCTGCACCTCAAGCCCGAGGACACCGAGGACCACCTGTTCGACTACACGTCGACGCGCAAGGTCCGCGAGATCGTCAAGCGGTACTCCGACTTCATCACCTGGCCCGTGAAGATGGCCAAGGAGAATTCCTCGGACGACGCCGAAGGCGCGGAGCCCGCGCTGGAGACGGTGAACTCGATGAAGGCGCTCTGGGCCCGCTCCAGCAGCGAGGTCGAGCAGTCCGAGTACAACGAGTTCTACAAGCACATCAGCCACGACTGGAACGACCCGCTGGAGACCTTCCGCATCCAGGCGGAGGGCACGTTCGAGTACCAGGCGCTGCTGTTCATCCCGGCGCAGGCACCGCTGGACCTCTTCATGCGCGAGCGCAAGCGCGGCGTGCAGCTCTACGTCAAGCGCGTGTTCATCATGGACGACTGCGAAGCGCTGATGCCGGAGTACCTGCGCTTCGTCAAGGGTGTCGTCGACGCGCAGGACCTGTCGCTCAACGTCTCGCGCGAGATCCTCCAGCAGGACCGGCAGATCCGGATGATCCGCCGCCGCCTGGTGAAGAAGGTCCTCCAGACCGTCAAGACGATGATGGCCGACAACGCCGAGAACTACGCCAAGTTCTGGACCGAGTTCGGCGCGGCCGTCAAGGAGGGCCTCCTCGACGACGTCGACAACCGCGACTCGATCCTGGAGATCGCCTCCTTCGCCTCGACGCACGACGCCGAGGCGCCCACCACGTTGAAGGACTACGTGGCGCGGATGAAGGAGGGCCAGACCGACATCTACTACCTGACCGGCGAGTCGCGGTCCATCATCGAGAACTCGCCGCACATGGAAGCCTTCCAGGCCAAGGGTTTCGAGGTGCTGGTCCTCACCGACCCGATCGACGAGATGTGGGTCGACGCCGTCAACGGCTTCGACGGCAAGCAGTTCCAGTCCATCGCCAAGGGCGAGGTCGACCTCGACAAGGACGAGGACGACGAGAAGACCGCCGAGGCCAAGAAGGACTTCGCCGACCTGATGACGTGGATGACGACCACGCTCTCGGAGAACGTGAAGGAGGTGCGGCTCTCGTCGCGCCTGACCACGTCCCCCGCGTGCATCGTCGGCGACTCGCACGACATCACGCCGACGCTGGAGAAGATGTACCGGGCCATGGGCCAGGAGGTGCCGAAGCAGAAGCGCATCCTGGAGCTGAACCCGACCCACCCGCTCGTCACCGGCCTGCGCACCGCGCACGAGACGCGCCCGGAGGACGAGGGCGTGGCCGAGACCGCGGAACTCCTGTACGGCATGGCCCTGCTCGCCGAGGGCGGCGAACTGGCCGACCCGTCGCGCTTCATCAAGCTGATGGCGCAGCGGTTGCAGCACTCCCTCTGACCGGTCCCGGTCGGGGCGCTCCGGCGCCCCGACCGGGTGCTCACCGGAACGCGGCAGCGTGCCGACGAGCCCAGTCGGCGAAGCCCGTCGCCGGTCGGCCGAGCACGCGCTCCACGTCCGGGCTGACCGCCCGTTCCCGTGGCGTCGGCTCACCCAGGATCGCCAGCGTCCCCTCGACCACCGGTTCCGGCATGAACCCCAGCATCCACCCCCGCGCCTCCTCGCGCGGCTGCTCCGCGAACCGGACCGGCTCGCCCACCGCGTCACCGAGCATCCGGGCCCGCTCCCGCGGCGACACCGCTTCCGGCCCGGTCAGCTCGTAGGTCCGGCCCGCGTGCCCGTCCTCGCGCAGCGCCGCCACCGCCACGGCGGCGACGTCCTCCGGGTCCACGCCCGGCAGGGCCACGTCCCCGAACGGCGCCGCCACCTCCCGCCGCTCCCGGACGCCCTCCGCCCACGCCAAGGCGTTGGAGTGGAAGCCTCCCGGCCGCAGCACCGTCCACTCCGGACCGCCGTCCCGCACCGCGTCCTCGAACGCCACCGGGTGCCGGTAGGACCCCGGCCTCGTCCCGGCCCCCTGCGACGACAGCAGGACCACCCGCCGCACCCCGCAGGCCTTCGCCACGTCGAGCACGTCCCGCGGCCGGTCGCCCGCGACGCGCAGGAACAGCGCGTCCGCCCCGTCCCGCGCCCGCCGCAGACTCTCCGGG
>DATMCA010000354.1:0-3470 GCA_035559015.1 Umezawaea sp.
AACCACCGCTACGGCCTGGGGGTGGACGAGTACCGCTCGCCGTGCGGCACGGTCTGGGGCCACGACGGCGCGCTGCCGGGGTACCGCAGCGACAACTACACCGACGAATCGGGGCGGCGCACCGTTTCCGTCCTCAGCACCACCCACTTCGGACTCGTGGTTTCCCCCGAGGCGAACGCCGCCGAGGCGGAACTGGTCGACGCGGCCATCTGCGCGATGCTGGGGAAGTCCATTCCGAACAGCTGACGGCGCGGAGACCCGGGGCCGTCACGCCACGGGCAACGTGGGCGGAGCCTTGAACTCCAGCCACCTGCTGGTCTCCACCGCCTCCACCGAGTGCACGACGCCCTTCGGGTGCACGAGAGTCTGCCCCGGCAGGAGTTCGCACTCCTCACCCGCGAGCGTTCCGCGCAGGTGGCCCGACAGCAGGTGGACGAAGCTGTCGTGGTCGTGCGAGTGCTCGGGGGAGGCGACTCCCGCCGGGTACTCGATCTCCATCAGCAGGCCGTTCCCGGTCCGCGCCGGAACGCGGAACCGCCCCGCCCCACCCAGCAGTGGCAACCCCTCCACCGAGGTCATCGTCCGCCACTCGCTCATCGACCGGTCCTCTCGCCGCTTAGCCGGAATCCTATGAAGCGGGCGGGGAGACCGGCCTCCTGGGACCCGAGGTCACTTGTTGCCGTAGTCGACGGCGTCGACCGCGCGGACGTAGGTGCCGGGGTGGGTGGCGGCGTCCTGGCGGAGGATCGCGCCGAAGTCCCACGTGAGGCGCTGGGTGTCGGTCGTGTTGGGCGGCGTGACGAGGATCGAGTCGGGCGCCCAGTGCGAGGTGCCCTCCTGGTTGCCCGCGCTCAGGAAGACGAGGGTGGCGCTGGTCGACTCGCCGGGCGCGAGGCTGACCGGCTTGATGGGGTCGTCGCCGCGGACGAGGTCCCAGGACTCGCCGTTGTCCTTCTGGAACTGGACGCCGGGGAAGCCCTGGATCGTGCAGCGGGTGGGCGAGTCGTTGGCCAGCAGGATCGGCACGCTGAGCTGGTTGTTCGAGCCCTGCACCGGGAACTCCGCGCCCAGCCCGACCCTGGCGGTGGCGCAGAACTGCTCACCGCTGGAGGGCTTGCCGCCGTTGGCGCGCAGGGCGTCGGCGCCCCCGGTGACCCTGGTGCCCGTGCCGGCGGTGGTCGGGGCCTGCTTCGCGCTGGAGGAGGGCGGCGTGACGTCGCCGCCGGGGGCGGGCGCCGCCGTGCCGCCCGCGGAGCAGGCGGTCAGCGTGCCGGTCGTCCACCTCTGGATTTTGCGCGACCATTCAGCGCTTTTTGTCGGCTGGTTCCGGCGGCTTGAGGTGTTCTGATCTGGTGATTTACCCGTTGGTGGCAGGTGTTCGTGGTTGAGTCGTCGCCTCGGGTGCCGAATTCGCGATGAGGTCAGGAAGGCGTCTCATGTGGTGGGTTTTGAATCGGTCGCCGTGTCAGGACATGAGCGGTACCGGCGTTCGCCGACCGCAAATCCATCCTCCGAGCTGAACATTCCTTGAACCGCATCCGAAGCTCGATCCGGGTTCAGGCCAGGCCCGACTCGTAGGCGACGATGGCGGCTTGGACGCGGTTGCGCGCGTCGAGCTTGTCCAGGATGGAGCTGACGTGGGCCTTCACCGTGCCCTCGACGACGTGGAGGGCCTTGGCGATCTCGGCGTTGGAGTGCCCGGCGCCGAGCAGTGCCAGGACGTCGTGCTCGCGGTCGGTCAGCGCCTCGACCCGGCGCCGGGCGCGGGTGGCCGAGGCGCCGACGTCCCGGTACCGGCGGACGACGCGGTGGGCGACCGCGGGTGACAGGAACGCCGCCCCGTCGGCGACGGCGTGCACGGCGGTGATCAGCTCGCGCGGGTCGGAGGCCTTCAGCAGGAAACCGGCCGCCCCGCCGCCGAGTGCCCTGGCGACGTAGTCGTCCTCGCCGAACGTGGTGAGCACGACGACGCTCGTCGCCGGGGCCACCACGGCGATCTCCTCGGTGGCGGCGAGCCCGTCGAGCACGGGCATCCGGATGTCCAGCAGCGCCACGTCGGGGCGGTGGGCGCGCGCCAGCTCGACCGCCCGGCGTCCGTCGGCGGCCTCGGCGACGACCTCGATGCCGTCGTCGGTGGCCAGGATCGCCCGGATGCCCGAGCGGACCATCACCTCGTCGTCGGCCACGAGCACCTGGATCGGGGGCATCGCGCTACGCCCTCTCCAGCCGGTTCTTCGCCACCAGCACGTCGTCGACGAAGCAGAGCTGGTAGACGTCCGGGCCGAGGTCGAGCAGGCCGTCGCCCGCCAGGTAGTAGACGCAGTCCGCGTCCTCGGGCCGCGGCGGGGCGACGGCCACCCTCGGCGCCGGACCGAGTTCGCGGGGCGGCAGCAGCCGCTCGACGTCCGCGCGGCTCAGGCCGGAGCGCAGGTCCTCGTACCGGTCGTCCGCGAGGCCGGTCCGCGTCACGGTGAGCACCTGGAGGACGACGAGCGCGACGACCAGCCCGAGTCCGACGCCGATCGGCAGCGCGGCGATCCACCGCCTCCCTCCGGGGTCGAGGTCGGGCAGACCCGCGTCCCGCGGCGGCTCGATGTCGTCGGCGAGCACGGCGGTCACCGCCCAGCCGCCGTCCGGCCGCGGGCCCGCGGTCAACCGCCCGCCTGCCAGCCGAACGCGCTCGTCCAGCCCGATCAGCCCCTGCCCGGTCCCGGTGCCGCCGTCCGGCCGGGCCGCCGGTCCGTTCACGACCTCGACGCGGGTGTCACCGTCCCGGCGCGCGACCGTGACGGTGACCGGCGCTCCCGGCGCGTGCCGGGTGGCGTTGGTCAACGACTCCTGGACCACGCGGTGGGCGGCCTGCCTCGTCATCGGCGACCACGCGGGCGCCGGCCCGTCGTACCGGAGGCGGATCCGCAGCCCCGCCGCCGACGCCCGGCGGACCAGGTCGTCGACGCTCTCGTCCACCGGCCGCAGGGAGCCCGCGCTGCCGAACACCCGGACGATGTCGTGCAGCCGGTGGGTGGCCCGCACCGCTCCCGCCCGCACCTCGCCCGCGGCCCGCTTCTGCTCGTCGGTCAGGTCCGCCGCGAGTTCCAGCGCGCCACCGTGCAGCGCGATCAGCGCCAGCTCGTGGCCGATCGAGTCGTGCACGTCCCGCGCGATCCGCTCCCGCTCGCGCAGCCTGGCCTGCTCGGCGACCACGGCCCGCTCGCGCTCGTCCTGCTCGGCGCGCAGCCGCCGGTAGCGGCCGACCGACCACGGCAGCACCGAGGCGGAGAGTTCGACGAACAGCACCGAGAGTAGGTCCGCGAACGGGTCGGTCGAGCGCCAGAACGCCAGCGCGGGTCCGGTGGCGAGCACCGCGGCGAACACCCACAGGGCGAGCGGAACGGACGCCATCCGCCTGCCCGCCGGGTAGCCCAGCACCGCCATCGGCACCGCCAGCCAGCCACCGCCGTCGAACGTCA
>DATMCA010000355.1:0-5684 GCA_035559015.1 Umezawaea sp.
GGCCCAACCCGGCCGAGTCCTCGACGCCGTTGCCCGCCAACCGCCCGCGCAGCGGCTCGAAGTCGGGGTAGACGTAGAACCCACCGGTGGGCGGCCTGCACCGGGCACCCGACCTGACGGCGACGTCGTGCACCGCCCGCGCCACCTCGCCGTGCAGCCGGACACCGGCGGCGAGCCGGTCGCGGATCTCGGGCGGCTCCGCGTAGACGTACTCGGCGACGTGCTGCATCGGCCCGGCCAGGGTCGACCAGACCTCGCTCGCCACCGACACCACCGCGTCCCGGAGCCGGTCGCCGCGGTCCCCCTCGGGGAAGCGGGCCACGCCGATGCGCCAGCCGCCGATGCCCAGGGACTTCGACAGCCCACTGGTCACGACGGTCCGCTCGGGCGCGATCTCGGCTGGGCTGAGGTACGGGGTCGCCACCGGGTCGTGCACGAGGTCGCGGTAGATCTCGTCCGAGACGATCACCAGGTCCTCGGCCTCCGCGACGGCGCACACCTCGCGGACCAGCGAGGGCGGCGCGAGCGTGCCGGTCGGGTTGTCCGGGAGCGTGAGCACCAGCAACCGCGGATCGCGGCCCCGCGCCCTGGCCGCCCGGACGGCGTGCCGCAGCGCCGCGGGCTCCGGCACCCCACCGCACGCGGCCGGGATCGGTACGCCTATGACCTGCTTGCCCGCGTACGCCACCTGGGCGGCGTAGCTGTTCCACGCGGGCCGGGGCAGCACCACGTCGCCGGGCACGGCCAGTTGCAGGGCCATCAGCAACGCCTTGCTGCCCGGCGCCAGCACCACCTGGTCCGCGCTCGTGGGCAGCCGCCGTCGGCTGAAGTAGCCCGCCACCGCGGCTCGGGCGGACTCGCCGCCCGCGACCGGTCCGTACGCCGCACGGCCGGCCCCCGCGGCGAGCTGCCGGGCCAACTCGGGGAGGAGGGGCAGGCGGGCCTCGCCGAAGGCGAGGTGCACCAGGGATTCCCCGTCGGCCCGGCGCCGGTCGACCATCTGGTTGAGCGCGAGGTTCGGTGACAGGCGGGTGGTCATGAGACGCTCGTCGGCCGGCACGCCGCGGCGAGGTCGGGTGGCGTGTCCGGTGCGAGGTCGAGTTCGTCGAGCCAGGCGGCGGTGGCCGAGTGGTGGGCGCGGAACGGCCTGCCGACCAGGCCGGGGTCGCGGGCCTGCACCATCCGCAGCTGGAAGTACCCGCCCTCGGCGCCGTCCACGACGACCTTGCCCGACGCCGCCGACATCACGGGACCGCGCACGGTGCGGGCGAGTCCGGGCACCGTGCGGTACGCGGTCCGGAAGACGTCCACGGCCCTGGCCAGCGGCACCTTGAAGTACTCGTGCGGCCCGGTGTCCCTTGCCACGAACAGGTAGTACGGCACGGCACCCATCGAGGACTCCGCCCGCCACAGCTCGCTCACCACCGCCGGGTCGTCGTTGACGTGGGCGATCAGCGGGGCCTGGCAGTAGATCTCGGCGCCGGTGGCGCTGATCCGCCGCAACGCCCGTCGCGCGAGGTCGGTCCCCAGCTCACGCGGGTGGCTGAAGTGCGCCATGACGGCCAGTTGCCTGCCGGAGGCGACGACGTCCTCGAACAGGCGCGCCACCTCGTCGGCGTCGTCGTCGGTGGTGAAGCGCTGGGGCCAGTAGGCGACCGACTTGGTGCCGATCCGGATCGTGCGCACGGTCGGCACGGACAGCAGCGGCACCAGGTGGTCGCGGAGCCGTTCGGCGGACATCACCATCGGATCGCCGCCGGTGACCAGCACGTCGTGCACCTCGGGGTGGGCGCGGAGGTAGGTGATCAGACCGGACGGGTCCGCGGCGGCGAACCGCAGCCCTGGATCGCCGATGAACTGCGCCCAGCGGAAGCAGTAGGTGCAGTACGCGTGGCAGGTCTGGCCCTGGCGGGGGAAGTAGAGGACCGTTTCCCGGTACTTGTGCTGGAGCCCCGGCACCGCGGCGCCGCCCTGCACGGGCACGTTCGACCACTGCGCCGACGGGTGCGGGTTGAGCCGGCTCCGGATGTCGTCGACCGCCTCGCGCAACGCTGAACCGGTCACCGTGGCCAGCCGCCGGTCGTCCTCGTCGGACAGCATGCCGGGCTGGGGGAAGGTGAGCTGGAACATCGGGTCGTCCGGCACGGACGTCCAGTCGACCAGGTGGTCGAGGACGTAGTCGTTGACGCGGAACGGCAGCACCAGGGAAACCCGTCGCATGGACTCGCGGACGTCCGGCGGCAGGCCGTACCTCCGCGCGATCGTGTCGATGTGCCGCGGGCCGTACGCGTGGAAACGCGTGCCCTCCAGCGTGTTCGGCATCAAGTGGCCACCTCGCCGATGACGATGGGCATGTGGTCGACCAGGTGCGTGTCGCCCACCCTGGCGATCACGCCCATCACCCCGTCGCCGCGGAAGTCGCCCGCGGCGGGGGAGAAGGTGTCGGCTTCCACGATGGTCAGCGACTTGACGTGCAACGGCGGGTCGAGCAGGACCGCGGCTTCGAGCACTCCCGTGGCCGCGGCGAGGGCGTCCGCCGTGGTGCCCCGGTGGTGTTGCGCGGTGTACAGCGCGCGGGACAGGGACCGCGCGGTGGTGCGTTCGGCGGGGGACAGGTAGGCGTTGCGGCTCGACATGGCCACGCCGTCGGGCTCGCGGACCGTGGGCACACCGACGATCCGGAGCGGGAAGTTCAGGTCGGCGACCATGCGGCGCACGAGGGCCAGCTGCTGCGCGTCCTTCTCCCCGAACAGGGCCACGTCGGGCCGCACGAGGTGGAAGAACTTGGTGACGACGGTGAGGATCCCGGGGAACAGGTCCGGCCGCAGCGCGCCCTCGTGCGTGCCGGCGATGGGGCCGGGGTCGAGGCGGACCATCGGCTCGCCCGCCGGGTAGACCTCCTCCGCGGCCGGGGCGAACACCACGTCCGCGCCCTCCGCCGCGCACAGCTCCAGGTCCAGGTCGAGTTCGCGCGGGTAGCGGTCGAAGTCCTCCGCGGCGCCGAACTGGAGCGGGTTGACGAAGATGCTGACCACGACGGTGGTCGCCTCGCGCCGGGCCGCGCGGATCAGCGCGGCGTGCCCGGCGTGCAGGGCGCCCATGGTCATCACGAGGGCCACGGCCCCCCGTCCTCGGTCGACCACCCCGGCCAGTTCCGCCACTGAGCGGACAAGGGCACATCTGGACAACGGTCACCTCCGGTCGCAGGTCATCAGGCGGCTGACCGGGTTCTCCCGGTACCTCTGCCAGAAGCTCTCGTCGCGGTCGTCGTCGGGCGGCGGCGTGCGGATGGGGGACCACCGCACGGTCGCGAAGCCCGCCTGCGTCGCGGCGAGCTCGTAGTCCGCGAGCTGCCACTCGTGGTCTTCGAGCGGTGTGGGCGGGTCGGTGGTGAACTCCTGGCGGATCAGCGGGACCTCGTCACCCGGGACGCGGTCGAGGATGCGCAGGCCGAACTCCTCGTAGTTGCCCTCGGGGAACGGCGTGGGGTTGGGCACGATCGCCAGCAGCCGGCCGTGGTCGGCGAGGGCCGTGCGGATGCTGAGGAACATCGCGCGCAGCGTCGCGCGGGTGGACGCGTAGTTGAACAGGTAGACCGCGGTGGCCAGGTCGAACCGGTGCGGCAGCGGCGGCAGGTCGGTCACGTCCGCGATGACGTAGTCGATGCCCATCGGTGACCTGGCCTCGTACTTCTGGGCGAGCCGCACCATCTCCACCGAGACGTCGACCCCCACCACGGGCCCGGCGCCGCGCTCGGCCAGGATCCTGGTGTTGAAGCCGTACCCGCACGCGAGGTCCAGGGCGGACAGCCCGGTGACGTCGCCGAGCGCGCCGCGCAGGGTGAACGTGTCGGCGGCGGAGAACGCGGCGGTGGACTTCGACTCCTCGAACCGGGCGCCGATCGCGTCGTACTGCTCCGTCATCGCTGGACCAGCACCCCGCCCGTGCCGTCGAACTCCCGCAGGAGGATCCGGTCGACGTCCACGTCGGGCACCTCGAAGTCGTCGACGAGGCTCTCCTGGAGCAGCAACGTGCTGAGCACCTGGAGGTAGGCGTGGTTGTAGGGGAACGGGACCTGGCCGTCCCGGGAGGACTTGACGTGCTCGACCAGCCGGTGCACGCGGTCGGCGTCGAGCACGTCGCAGTTCCGCACCCGGCGAGGTGAGACGAGCTCGTCCACCCAGTCACCCGTGCCCGTCGGCAGCAGGTGCTCCGCTCCCGGCACCCGCATCCCGAACTTCGGCCGGTCGCGGATCTCGGCGGGCAGGACGTCGGCGTACGCCTCGCGGAGGATGTGCTTCTCCCGCGTCAGGCCGCGCAGCTTCCACTCGCGGGGCAACCCGGCCGCGAACGCGACGACCGACCTGTCCACGAAGGGGTACCGCGCCTCGATGCGGCAGCCCGCACCGGGGCGGTCGGCGAGGCAGGTCATCCCGTACCCGCACAACAGCGTCAGGAAGTCGAGCAGTTGGGATCGGCCCACCATGTCCAGGTCGTCGAAATCGGTGACCTGGGAACGGGCGAACTCGGCCAGCCGCCGGTCGTCGTCGGCGACGCCGTCCCGCGTCGCCAGCAGGCCGGGCAGCGGCTCGGCCTCGAACCGGCGGAGGTGCGCGCCCAGCACCGGACCGCCGTCGCCCGCCCGCTCCCGGAAGAACCGCAGGATGTCGGCCGGGGTCATCGGATCGGTGTGCAGGACGTCGTTCAGGCCGGTGCGCAGCGCCGCCTCCCGGTCCGGCGTGAAGCCACCGGCCAGGCAGGAGTCCAGGACGGTCGCCTCCTTGAGGATGTCGTAGCCGAAGAACGACTCGTCGGCGCCCTCGCCGCCCAGCACGATCCGGACGCCTGCCTGCCCCACGTGCTCGGCGAGCATCTCGGACGCGACCGGCGCGCAGAAGTGCAGGAGCGCCTCGCACTTGCGGACCAGGTTGGGGAACCGGTCGCGGATGTCCCGGCCGGTGACCACGACGGACGAGTGCTCGGTGCCCAGCTTCGCCGCGATGACCTGCTGGTAGGCCGATTCGTCGGCCCAGGAGCCCGGCACCGTGATGGAGAACGTGGGCAGCGGGCCGGTCGTGTTCTCGCGGACGATCGAGGCGATGACGCTCGAATCCAGCCCACCGCTGAGGAAAGCGCCGAGCGGGTAGTCCCCGCGCAGCCGGAACCGAACGGCTTCTTCGAGCCGGTCGCGCAGTTCCTCCTTCGCCTCCTCGAACGTCAGGTTCGGGCGGGCGGGCTCGCCCCGGTCGATCGGCACCTCGAAGTAGCGCGCCAGGGTGACCCCGCCCGGCCCGACGCGGAGGACGTGCCCCGGCGGGAGGCTGCGCACACCGGTGAAGCACGAGTCACCCGGCACCGGCGTCCAGAAGCGGCCGTTCGCCCGGACGCCCGCGGCCGACAGCTCACGGCGCACCTCGGGGAACGCGAACAAGCCCTTGATCTCGGAGGCGAAGTGGAACGTGCCGCCCTGGTCGGTGTAGAACAGCGGCCTCTCCCCGAACGGATCGCGCCCCAGCAGCAGTTCACGCCGTTCCCGGTCGTAGAACGCGAAGGCGAACTGGCCGTTGAGCCGGTCGAGGGCCCGCTCACCCCACACCGCCAGGCTCTGGAGCAGCACCTCCGTGTCGGATCGCGTGGCGAACGCGACCCCCTGGGCCTCCAGCTCCCGCCGGAGCTCCAGGTAG
>DATMCA010000356.1:0-4004 GCA_035559015.1 Umezawaea sp.
GGGCACGCTCGGGCTCGGCCCGTACCGCTTCCCGGTCGTCGACATGGTCGCCCGCGGCGTGTACACCAACAACCCGCCGTGCGGCGCGATGCGCGGGTTCGGTGCCGTGCAAGCGGGTTTCGCCTACGAGTCCCAGATGGACAAGCTCGCGGAGAAGCTCGGTGTGGACCCGGTCGACGTGCGGATCGCCAACGCGATGACCGAGGGATCGGTCATGCCGACCGGCCAGGTCGTCGACTCCGCCGCACCGGTCGCGCAGCTGCTGAAGCTGGTCAAGGACAAGCCGCTGCCACCCGTGTCCACGACGCTCGACCTGCGCTCGATGCCCGGTGGCGTCTCGAACACCACGCACGGCGAGGGTGTCGTGCGCGGGATCGGCTACGCCGTCGGCATCAAGAACGTCTGCTTCTCCGAGGGCTACGACGACTACTCGACGGCCCGCGTGCGCGTCCAGGTCATCAACGGTGAACTCGTCGCGCTCGCCCACACGGCGGCGTGCGAGGTCGGCCAGGGCCTGGTGACGATCATGCAGCAGATCGTGCGCACCGAACTCGGCGTGCAGCGCGTGACGATCCTGCCGATGGACACCAGCATCGGCAACGGCGGCTCCACGTCCGCGTCCCGCCAGACGTACGTCACCGGCGGCGCGGTCAAGGCCGCCTGCGCGGCCGTGCGCGACAAGCTGACCAAGCTCGCGGGCGGCCGTGATCTGTCCGAAGTGGACCTGGCCGAGCTGGTCGGCGACGACGTGATCGACGAGACGGTCGAGTGGCGGCACCGCGCGACCGAGCCGCTGGACCCGGAAACGGGCCAGGGCAACGCCCACGTGCAGTACGGCTTCGCGGCGCACCGCGCCGTGGTCGACGTGGACGTGGAACTCGGCCTGGTCAAGGTGGTCGAGCTGGACTGCGCGCAGGACGTCGGCAACGCCCTCAACCCGCAGGCCGTGCTGGGCCAGATCCAGGGCGGTTCCGCGCAGGGCCTGGGGTTGGCGGTCATGGAGGAGATCCAGACCGCGGGCGGCAAGGTGCGCAACCCGTCGTTCACCGACTACCTGATCCCGACCGTGCTCGACATGCCGCCGATGAGCATCGACGTCCTGGAACTGGCCGACCCCAACGCGCCCTACGGCGTCCGCGGTGTCGGCGAACCGCCCACGATCTCGTCCACCCCGGCCATCGTGGCCGCCATCAGGGCCGCGACCGGCCTGGCGCTCACCCGCGTACCGGTCCGACCCGAGCACATCACCCAGACCTAGCAGGCCTTTCCCGTCCCGCCGCGGCCCACCAGGCCGCGGCGCGGACGAGCACGCCCGAGGAGACCTCCATGACCACTTCGATCAACGCCGACCAGGCCTGGCTGCGCGAGGCCATCGACCTGGCGACGAAGAACGTCGCCGACGGCGGCGGCCCGTTCGGCGCGGTGATCATCCGCGCCGGCGAGGTCATCGCCACCGGCACCAACCAGGTCACCCCGCTGCTGGACCCGACCGCGCACGCCGAGGTGGTGGCCATCCGCGCCGCCTGCCAGGCGATCGGCGACTTCAAGCTCGCCGGCTGCGTGCTCGTGTCGTCGTGCGAACCGTGCCCGCTGTGCATCTCGGCGGCCCTGTGGGCGCGGGTCGACCGGGTCGTGTTCGCCGCGGACCGCGACGACGCGGCGGCGGCCGGGTTCGACGACCGCGAGTTCTACGAGCTGTTCGGCAAGCCCAGGGAGGCCTGGAGCCTGCCCGTCGACCGCGTCAGCACGGACGTGGACAACGCGCCCTTCGCGGCGTGGCTGTCCCGACCGGACCGGGTCGACTACTAGAAGCCGGTGCTGACCGGAGCACCAGAACTGAAACGCGCCCGACGGGACCGAGGCCTGCAAGCAAGGGCCCCGCCGGACGCGCCCACCGGCATGGGAAGGACGTCATGACCCAGCTAAGGAATGACATCCCCACACGAACACCCCTCGACCGGTTCTTCCGCGTAGGCGAACGCGGGAGCACCATCGGCCGCGAGGTACGCGGTGGGATCACCACCTTCGTGGCGATGTCGTACATCGTATTGCTCAACCCGCTCATCCTCGGGGCGTCCGCCGACATCACCGGCGCGAAGCTGTCGATCGAGCAGGTCACCACCGCCACGGCCCTGGCCGCGGGCGTGATGACCATCCTGATGGGCCTGGTCGGCAACGCCCCGCTGGCCCTGGCGGCGGGTCTCGGCGTGAACGGCGTGGTCGCGTTCCAGATGGCCCCGACGATGACCTGGGCCCAGGCGTTCGGCCTGGTGGTGCTGGAGGGTTTGTGCATCGTCGTCATGGCGGTGTCGGGGGTGCGGGAACGGATCATCAACGCCATCCCGGCGCCGCTGAAGATCGCCATCACCGTCGGCATCGGGCTCTACATCGCCTTCGTCGGCCTGGTCAGCGCGGGGTTCGTCACCCGCACCCCGGACGCGGCGCACTCGACCGTCCCGGTCCGCATGGGCGTGGACGGGCACCTCGTCGGCTGGCCGATGGTCGTGTTCGCCGTCGGTCTGCTGCTGATGATCGTCCTGATGAGCCGAGGGGTTCCCGGCGCCGTGCTGATCAGCATCGGCGTGGCGACCCTGCTGGCCGTCGTGGTGAACGCCGTCTTCCACGTGGAAGGCTGGGGCCTGGTCGAGCCGACCGTGCCCGACAACGTCGTCGCCGCACCGGACTTCGGCCTGTTCGGCCAGGTCGACCTGTTCGGCGGCTTCGCGTCGGCGGGCGCGATCAGCGCCACGGTCTTCCTGTTCACCCTGGTGCTGTCGGGGTTCTTCGACGCGATGGGCACCATCACCAGCGTCTCCGACGAGGCGGGGCTGACCAAGGACGGCAAGGTCGAGGGCATGGGCCGCATCCTGCTGGTCGACGGCGCGGGGGCCATCGCGGGCGGCATCACCGGCTCGGCGCCGAACACCGTCTTCCTCGAATCCGCCGCGGGTGTCGGCGAGGGCGCCAGGACCGGGCTGGCCAGCGTCGTGACCGGCGTGATGCTCACGGCGACGCTGCTGTTCACGCCGCTGGCCGCGGTGGTCCCGGCCCAGGCCGCGGCACCGGCCCTGGTCGTGATCGGCGGTCTGATGATGGCGCAGGTCCGCCGCATCCCGTGGCAGGAGGCGGACTACACCATCCCGGTGTTCCTCACGGCCGCGCTCATCCCGTTCACCTACTCGATCACGAACGGCATCGGCGCGGGCCTCATCTCCTACGTGCTCATCAAGGTCTGCAAGGGCCAGTGGCGCGAGATCGGCTGGATCATGACCAGCATCGCAGGTCTGTTCGTCCTCTACTTCGGCGTAGAGGCCATCACCGCTGTACTGCGCTGACCAGGAGGCACTGTGGCTCTGATCTTCCTCAACGGCGGCGGCATGCGCGGCGGCCCGCTCCACGCACAACTCCAGGGAACGCCCATGCTGTGCATCGCCCGCAGCGCTCCGAAGTACCGCTACTTCTCGGTGGGCGACCGCTTCCCGGCCATGCACCGGTCCGGCACGGGCAGCGTCGTCGGCGAGGTCTACGACCTCCCGCTCGTCGTCCTGCGGGACCACCTGCTCCCGGCCGAACCACCGGAGCTGGAGATCGGCGTGATCGAGCTGGAGGACGGGGCGGCCTGCCTGGCCACCGTCCTGCGGAACGACTGCCTCGACAACCCCGACCTCGTGGACATCACCCGTATCGGTGATTGGCACGCCTACCTGAGCAGGGAGAACCGGGCCTGAACGTATCCGGTGGGGCGCTCACCACTCTTCTCTGGTGAGGGAACCCCACCGCTGGGGGTGGAGGGGACCACGGACGTCGGGTGGTCGGCAGGGGCAGGGGGCCCGCCGACCACCCGCTTCCGTGCCCGACGGTTGACAGGTTCGGCTAATGGCATTAGCTTTTGAGCTACAGCCATTAGCTACCTGAGGATGATGACCATGACGGAGTACCTGGAACTCGACGGCGGACGACTCGCGTACGACGTGATCGGCGACGGGCCGCTGATCGTGCTGGCC
>DATMCA010000357.1:0-2547 GCA_035559015.1 Umezawaea sp.
CCGACGTCACGGACTGGAAGGCCCTGGAAATCGCCGTCGCCGGGGTGGTCGAGCACTTCGGCGGCATCGACGTCGTCGTGGCCAACGCGGGCATCGCGTCGGCCGGGTTCGTCCGCTCCATCGACCCCGCCGCGTTCGAACGGGTCGTCGAGGTCAACCTGCTCGGCGTGTGGCGGACGGTCCGCACGTGCCTGCCGCACCTGGTCGCGAGCCGCGGCTACTGCCTGGTGGTGTCGTCGCTCGCGGCGATCGTCCAGATCCCCGGCAACGCGGCCTACTCGGCGGCCAAGGCGGGCGTCGAGGCGTTCGCGAACAGCCTCCGCGCCGAGGTCCGCCACCTGGGCGTCGACGTCGGCATCGCGTACTTCTCGTGGATCGACACGGACATGGTCAACGGCGCCGACGAGCACCCGGTGTTCGGTCCGATGCGCAAGGCGCTGCCGGGGTTGGCGAGCCGCAAGTACGACGTGTCGGACGTCGGCCAGGCCGTGGTCAAGGGCATCGGCAAGCGCTCGCGGGCGATCCACGTGCCGGGCTGGGTCGGCCGGATCAAGGTGCTGCGGGCGTTCGTGCCCACCGTCGTGGAGCGGCGGTCGGCCGGGATCGTGCCGAAGGGCGACAAGGCGATGCTCGACGACATCGCGAAGCGCGGGGCCGAGGAGTCGTCCCGGCCCGTCGGACCCGGTGGCCGGGCGGCGATCCGCTAGCCCGAAAACTCCGTGCAACATTTCTGCTCGCCAATCGCGTGGAGCGGCTTGAGGGCGTCACCAGGCAGGTGGCGCCCGCCGAACCGCGAGGAGCGGAACATGCGCAAACGTCTGGTGTTGGTGGTCGGTGCGATCGTCCTCGGCGGCGTCGGGCTGGCCGCGCCCGCCGTGGCCGGGGCGGTGAGCGGGAACGGCCCCGCCCCGGCCACCGCGGTGCCGATCGGGGCGCCTCCGGTCGCCGTGCCCGCCGGACAACCCGCTGTCGGGGTGCCCGTCGGACAGCCGCCGCTCGGGGTGCTCGTCGGACCGCTGCCTGCCGCGGCGCCCGCCGAACAGCCCCCGATCGCGGTGCCCGCCGAGAACCCGGCCGCGGTCGAGGCGTGGCCGATCGGCGAACCCGCCGTCGCGGTGCCGGCGGGGTCGCCCGCGGTGGGTGGGTACCGGGTCGCGGAGGCCTGGCCGAGCGGTGTGCTGGTCACCGTGCCCCCGGCCCCGCCCGCCGAGCGCTGATCCACCCAGCCAGGAGACCCGAGCCGGAGACCACCACGCGGTGTCAGACCTGAACTGGAACGACGAGTTCGCCGACCACTTCGCCCGCAGCGCCCGCTCGATGCGCTTCACGGCGTACCTGCTGTGCGGGAACTGGTCGGAGGCCGAGGACGTCGTGCAGTCGGCGTTCCTCAAGCTGTACCTGGCCGGGCCGGGGGTCGCCCGCCGGGAGGGCCTCGACGCCTACCTGCGCCAGATCGTGGTCCGGACGTTCATCACCGAACGGCGGCGGGTCCTCTGGCGCCGGGAGCGGCTCGTGGGGGAGCCGCCCGAACTGCCGGAGCACGGTCCGTCCACCGAGGTGCGGATCGTGCTCTGGCAGGCGCTCGGGTCGGTGCCCGCGCGGCAGCGCGCCGTGCTGGTGCTGCGGTACTGGCACGACCTGAGCCTGGAGGACACCGCGGTGGCGCTCGGCTGCTCGGTCGGCACGGTGAAGAGCCAGGGCAACCGAGGTCTGGCCGCGCTGAGGCGGCGGCTGGGGTCGGGGTTCGACGAACTTCGGATGGAGGTCCGACGTGGTGCGGGAGGATGACCTGAGGGACGTGTTCGGCGCGCTGCACGCCGGAGGCGACCCCGACCTGGGGTTCGACGTCGCCGACGTGGTCCGCGCCGGTGAACGGGTTCGACGGCGGCGGCGCACGGCCGCGGCCGTGGGCAGCGGGCTCGCCACGACCGCCGCCGTCGTGGCGGCGATCCTGCTGCTGTCGGGTGGGCGGGCCCCGGCTCCGGTGGAGCCCGCGGGCCCGGACGTCAACCGGACGAGGACGGCGCCGCCGTCCACGACCCCGAGCGTCCGGACCCCGCCGAGCACGGCGCCGTTCGATGCGCCCTCGGCGATCCCGCCCGGCGATTTGGAGAAGGGCTACGTGATCGTCACGGTGGGGCCTCGGCCACCCGACGCGCCGTGACGCCCGCCGAGCGGGATGGGGAGCGGTTCCCCGTCCCGCTCGTGGCGCTAGGCCAGCAGCGAGCCCTTGATGGCGTTCCACTCGCGCACGGTGGTCTCGGAGAGCACCCCGGCGCCCGCGTACGGGTCGGCGGCGAGGTAGCCGCGCAGCTCCGCCTCGTCGGCCGCCTCGAAGACCAGGAGCGCGCCCTCCATGTCGGCGTACGGGCCGGAGAGCAGGAGAACTCCCTTCTCCACCAACGTGTCGAGGTAGTCCCGGTGCTTCGGCCTGACCTCCGCCAACCTGTCCCGATCAGGCCCGTAGACGAACTGGACCGCGAACTTGGCCATGCGCACCTCCGGCGAGAACCTGTGTTGCCGAGCCGAAGCTACCCGGCGACCGGT
>DATMCA010000358.1:0-2849 GCA_035559015.1 Umezawaea sp.
CGCTCTGTCCAACTGGCTCTACCAAATCATAGCACTATTGAAGGGCGTATGTGGAGTCAGACGCAGAAGGCCAGCGGGCCACGACGAGCGCAGGGAGTGAATGGAGCGAAGACCCGAACCCTCGGAACACCACTCTACATCCGCACCACCGCCTGCAGAGCTATCGTCAAATGTTGTGGCCGGCGGGGCATCAGGCGGCGTCCTGAATGCGCGGCTCGCCGTCAACGAAGCGGACGCCCCGGACCACCTCGCCGAGCCGGGACGGGCCGTCCAGTCGCCGCCAGCGGCGCTGTGCGCTCAGACAGAGCCGGAAGACCATGGTCAGCGCCGTCCGGCGTGACAGACAGCCCTTGGTCCTGGTGGTCCGCAGGCGGACCGTGGCGAACGTGCTCTCGACGGGATTCGTAACCGGCATGATGCTCGTGGCGACCCGGGCTCGGCGGAGACTTGTGATCTTCGCGTATGGTGCGACCATCCGGGCTGCGGGGCGCTGGGAGCATGAAGCGTGGGCAGGCCGATCCGTACCATGAGCTGCGAGCTCGCGTTAGTAGCTGGCCGCCCCTGCGACCCGCCCGGTTGCGCCGCGAGCGCGGATCCGTAGTTGTCGTGCAGCCCACCGCTCCCTTTGGCCAAAAACACTGGAGGGAATCGGATGAGGCGCGTGATCGGCATGGATATTCACCGCACCTTTGCGGAGGTGGTGTTCTGGGAGGACGGACGGCTGCGGTGGCATGGTCGGGTCGACATGACGCGTTCGGGGCTCGAGGGCTTCGGCCGCAGCCTGGCGAAGGGCGACGAGGTGGTCCTCGAGGCCACCGGCAACGCGATGGCGGTGGTGCGCGTGCTCAGCCCCTACGTGGCCCGCGTCATCATGGCCAACCCGCTGCAGGTGAAGGCGATCGCTCACGCCCACGTCAAGACCGACAAGATCGACGCCGGTGTCCTGGCATCGTTGCACGCGGCCGGGTACTTGCCTGAGGTCTGGTTGCCCGACGCGGAGACGGAACGCCGGCGCCGCCTGGTGGCGCGGCGCAATCAGATCGTCCGACATCGCACCCGGGTGAAGAACGAGACCCATGCGATCCTGGCCGCCCATCTGGTCCCGCCGTGCCCACACGCCGAGCTGTTCAATGGACCCGGCCGGGTCTGGCTCGCGCGTCAGGCTCTTCCCGGCGACGAGCGCGCCGCGATCACGCGGCACCTGCGCGAACTCGACCGCCTCGGTGAGGACCTCACCGTGCTGGACCGCGAGATTGCAGAAGCCACCGTCGACGATCCGGCCGTGCGGCGTCTGCTCACGATCGCTGGGGTGAATCTCACGGTCGCCGCCGGGCTGGTCGCGGCAATCGGCGATATCCGCCGCTTCGCGAGCCCGCAGCAGCTGGTCAGCTACTTCGGGCTCAACCCGCGGGTCCGGCAGTCCGGGCTCGGCTTGGCCCAGCATGGGCGGATCAGCAAGATCGGCCGGTCGCACGCGCGGGCGCTGCTGGTCGAGGCCGCCTGGGCGGCGGCCAAGGCGCCCGGTCCCTTGCACGCCTTCTTCCTGCGCATCCGGGCGCGACGCGGCCATCAGATCGCCGCGGTCGCGACCGCGCGCAAGATGGCGGTCCTCGTCTGGCATCTTCTGGCCAAGGAAACCGACTACCTCTGGGCGCGTCCAGCACTGGTTGCCCACAAGCTGCGCGCCCTCGAGCTGCAGGCCGGCAGGCCAATGAAGAAGGGCAACAGACGCGGCTCTGCCTTCGCCTACAACGTCAAGGCACTGCGCAACCAGGAGATGGCGATCGCCGAGCAGGCCGAGCGCGCCTATCAGCACTTCGTGGCCCAGTGGCAACCCAAGCCGACCAGGAACCGGCGCGCCACCAACCCGACGGCATGGTCGCGCGGCGCGCCTCGCCAGCCTGGTTGAGGGGCGCTCGCCGCGCCGCGCTGGCGCAGCAGCTCCCGACCGCTGCACAACACCGGGCACCACCAGCCCGGCCCGCACGGGCGCCGCAAATGCGGCGGTTCATCCTGATCAGGCAGCCCGGCGAGGCTCCCAGCCGCCGCCTCGCTCTTCGCCACGCGGTCGCCCGTGCGCCAAAATCATAGCACCCGCCGCAACAAAACGCTTGTCGATCTCATCCGTGGTCCGGGTCGCGCGGCGGTGGGTGATCGGCAGCCGGAGATGGGCGATGCAGGCTTCGAAGTCGTCCATGAAGCAGCCGACCGCGTTGGCGAGCTCGCTGCCGTAGTCGGCGACGACACCTTCGGCGAGCTCGCGGGCGATCTTGCGGCTCGGGGCCTGGTAGGCGGCGGTGGCCCTCGCCTTGAACTCGGGCCAGAGATCCTCCGGCACCTTGGCGGCGAGGTTGCGCATCCGATGCACCAGGCAGCGCTGGCGGGTCGAGCGCGGGAAGCAGACCTCGATCGCCTTGATGATCCCGGCGGCGCCGTTGCTCACTACCAGGAGCGGGTCGCCGAGCCCGCGCGCCCGCATGTCCTGGAAGAAGGCCGAGACCGTCTCAGCGTCCTCTTTCGAGCCGGCCATCAGGTGGAGGAGCACCTTGCGGCCGTCGACGGTGAAGCCCCAGGCCGCCAGCACCGGCTCGCGTTTCTGGCCAGGCCGAATCCGTTCGGCGATCCCGTCGATGAACAGGTACGCGATGTCGTACTCGGCGAGGTCGCGGCTCTTGAAGGCCGGGTAGTCCTCCCAGAGCTGCTTGCCGATCTCGGAGACCGCCGTCTTCGACAGCAGCAGCCGACCGGTCTCGTCCCTGAAGGCGTCCTCGATGTCGCGCACCGACAGACCGCGCGCCAGCATCTCCACCGCCAGGCTCTCGAGCGCCTCGGTGTGCCCCTTGAGATAT
>DATMCA010000359.1:0-2190 GCA_035559015.1 Umezawaea sp.
GCCTGGTTCTGCAGGTGCGGTGTCAGCGTCCACGTCAGCTGCCAGGCGCGGACGTCGTCGTCCTCGGTCTCCAGCCGGGCGACGAGGGAGAGGAGGACTGCGTCCTCGGCCTCGTACCAGGCGACCGCAGCGGCCATGCCGTCGACGGTCTCGGGTGAGCAGCCCGGTCGGGGCGGGCCGAGCACGACCTCGTCGCGGTGGGGATAGGAGATCATCGCGCAGGTCCAGGCGGTGTGCAGGTAGTGGTCGACCAGCCTGTCCCTCGCCTCGGCGCGGTCGTGCTCCGGCTCGGAGGCGTCGAGTTCGTGCTTGGCGTAGTCGCGCAGCAGGTCGTGCAGCGCGTAGCGGCCGGAAGCGCTCCCGGCCACGAGGTGCGCCCGGACCAGCTCGTCGAGCGCTGCGGCCGCCTCGTCACGCGGCAGCCCCGCCAGGCTGGCGGCCGCCGCGAGCGAGAGGTCCGGCCCGGCGTGCAGGCCCATCAGGCGGAACATCCGCGCGGCCGCCGGGCTCAACCGCTGGTAGGACCAGGAGAAGACGGCGCGCACGCTGGTCGCGGGGTCGCCGGGGTCCAGGGCGTCCAGCCTGCGGTGCTCGTCTTTCAGCTCGTCGGCGAGCGCGCGGATCGGTAGGCCGGGATCGGAGGCGGCCCGCGCCGCCACCACGGCCAGCGCCAGGGGCAGCCCGGCGCAGTGGGCCAGGACCTCGGCCACCGCCTGCCGTTCCGCGGACAGCCGCGCGGCCCCCAGACGGAGCTCCAGGAGCATCCCCGCGTCCGCCCGGTCCAGCATGTCCAGGGGAACGGGGCGCGCCCCCTCCCTGGCGACCAGCCCCACCAGGCGGTTGCGGCTCGTGATCACCACGAACGGGCCCGAGCTGCCGGGCAGGAGTGGCCGCACCTGCTCGACGTCCCGAGCATTGTCCAGCAGGACCAGCACCCGCTGGTCGGCCAGCAGGCTGCGGTACAGCGCTCCCTGGGCGTGCTCCTCGACGGGCACGCGGTCGGAGGCCACGCCGAGCGCGTCGAGGAACCCGCGCACGACCTCGGAAGCGGGCAACGGCTCCGCCGACGGGTCGAACCCCCGGAGGTTGACGTAGAGCTGGCCGTCCGGGAACCGCTCGACCACCTGGTTGGCCCACTGCACGGCCAGTGTCGTCTTGCCGATTCCGCCGACGCCCTTGATGGCCGAGATCACCGCGGCCCCGCCGCCCGCGCCCGCTTCGGCGGCGTCCAGCATCGCGGTCAGGTCGGCCAGTTCGGCGTCACGGCCGACGAAGAACGGGGTCCTGGCGGGCAGTTGCCTCGGCACCGGGTGGGCCTGCGCCTTCGGCGGTTGGACGACGGCGAGGGACCGATCGCCGTTGAGGATCGACCTGTGCAGGTCGCGCAGTCGATGACCGGGTTCGACGCCGAGCTCGTCGGACAGCAGATCGCGCACGGTGGTGTAGGCGGCCAGCGCCTCGGCCTGCTGGTCGGAGCGGTAGAGGGCGAGCATCAGCTGAGCCCAGAACGATTCCCGGAACGGGTGCTCACGGGTGAGGGCCCGGACCTCGGCCACCAGGCTCGCCGACTCACCGGCGTGGAGGTCCGCTTCGATCCGGCTCTCCAGCACCTCCAGGTGCTCGTCGACCAGCGCGAGCACGTCGTCGCGGTGCAGGGCGTCCGACCGGACGTTCGAGAGCGGGGCGCCGCGCCAAAGTTCGAGGGCCTCGGCGTGCCTGCCCCGGTCGCGCAGCGCCCGGAAGCGCAGCACGTCCAGCTCCTCCGGGCCGACCTCGACCAGGTAGCCGTCGGTCGACGTGTGGACGCGGTTCGCAACGCCCAGCGCCTGTCTCAGGCGGGTGACCACCATGTGGAGGGTGGCCTTCGCGCGGTCGGGGTTCGGGGGCGCGCCGTCCCACAGCCGGTCCACGAGTTCGTCCACCGCGACGACCGCGTTCGGACGCAGCAGGAGGACGGCGAGGAGCGTCCGAGCGCGACCCGACGGCACCGGCACGAGCACGCCGTTCGACCACACCTCCAGTGGTCCCAGGACGCGGAAGTCGACGCTCACCATGCTCCCCCAGATCGACTTCCAGCATATGGCAACCGGTCGCGGCGTGATCGGAGTGTGAGCACGGCGTGAGCGGTCCCGTGCAGAGTTGTCCTCGTTCACCGCGGCAGAGGTGCCACCAGCGGGAACACCGGTTGCC
>DATMCA010000360.1:0-3527 GCA_035559015.1 Umezawaea sp.
GTTCGCGGTCGGCGGGATGACGCCGTGCATGAGGGCCAGGACGCACGCGGTCAGCTCGATGGCACCGATGGCGCCGAGCGAGTGGCCGATCATGGACTTGATCGAGCTGACCGGCACGGCGTACGCCCGCTCGCCCAAGACCCGTTTGAACGCGGCGGTCTCGTGCCGGTCGTTCTGCCGGGTGCCCGAGCCGTGGGCGTTGACGTAGTCGACGTCGGCGGCCGAGATCTCCGCCTGGTCCAGGGCCAGCCGCACGGCCTCGGCCATCTCCACGCCCTCGGTGGTCAACCCGGTCATGTGGTGGGCGTTGCTGCGGGTGGCGAAACCGCTCACCTCGGCCACCACCACCGCGCCGCGACGGCGGGCGTGCTCCCAGTCCTCCAGCACCAGCACGGCGGCGCCCTCGCCGAGCACGAACCCGTCCCGGTCGCGGTCGAACGGTCGCGCGGCGTGCTCGGGGTCGTCGTTGCGCGCCGAGGTCGCGCGGATGGCGTCGAAGCAGGCCACCGTGATCGGCGAGATCGGCGACTCCGCCGCGCCCGCGACCACCACGTCGGCCCGCCCCTCCTCGATCAGGCGGGCGGCGTGGCCCACGGCGTCCAGCCCGGCCGTGCAGCCGGTGGACACCGTGCGCACCGGACCGCGGGCGCCGACCACGTCGGCCACCTCCGCGGCCAACGACGACGGCGACAGGGCTCGGTGCAGGAACGGCGAGGCGAGGTCCGCGTCGACCAGCCACCGCTCACCGGAGCCCGAGGTGGCCACGTAGTCCTGTTCCAGCAACGTCGTGCCGCCCACGGCGGATCCCATGCAGACGCCCACCCGCCAGGGGTCCTCCACCTCGACCTCCGCCTGGGCCCACGCCTCGCGCGCGGCGACCACGGCGAACTGGACGTAGCGGTCCATCCGGTCGACCTCGGCCGCGACGAGTCCCGCCTCCCGCGGGTCGAAGTCGCACTCCGCCGCGATCCTGGACCGGAAGCCCTCCGCTGGGAACAGGGTGATCGGCCGGGTGGCCGTGCGCCCGGAGGTCAGCACCTCCCAGAACGCCTTCACCCCGACGCCCCCCGGTGCGACCACACCGAGGCCGGTGACGGCCACCCGGCGGGTCACAACGAACGCTCCGTGTCCACGTGCCCCAGGTCGGGCCGGGGCGCGAGCGGGCTGAGGTGGAACACCAGTCGCGCGGTGCCGGTCCCGGTGTTGCGCACCCGGTGGCGCACCCCGATGGGCACCATGAGAGCCTGGCCCACGCCCATCGCGTGCGGCACGCCGTCGAGGTCAAGTTCCACCTCGCCCTCGACGAGGTACAGGAACTCCTCGGAGTACGGGTGGTAGTGCTCGTTGACCTGTTCGCCGGGGAGCACGGTCACCACCCCGAGGAATCCACTGGTCGCGCCGACGGTCGCCGGACCGAGCAGGACCCGGATGTCACCGCCCCTCGCCAGGTTGGCCTTGACGTCCTCCGGGCCGACCGCCCGGTGCAGTTGGCTGGTCATGACACCTTCTGCACGACGCGGTCGGTGACCAGGGTCATCGGCAGCGCCGACCGGACGTGGGCGATCACCGCGTCCGGCGGCAGCTCGGCCGGCGCGTCAGCGGGGCCCTCCACCAGGTGCACGACCAGGTCCCGGCGGCGGAACACGGTGGCACCACCGGATTCCCGGCCCTGGTCGGCGAGCATCCGCGCCACCTCGGGCCCCGCACCGGGCAGGGCCTGGTAGAGGACGGCCGTCCTGGCCGCGTGGTCGGTCGGCCCGCCGCGCTGGGCCACCACCCGCATCACCGCGGTGGACAGGAAACGCCGTCGACCGTCCTCATCGGACAGATCGCGGTCCTCGACCAGGTGCGGCCTCAGCCGCTCCTCCACGGCCCGGATCTGCGGCTGGGCCGTCAGGTGCCGGATCGCCTCGTGCGGCGGGCAGGTGATGTCGACCACCCGCACCACGATCGGGCCCGCCATGAACACCGAGGTCCGGTCGAGCAGGGGCCGTGCGGCCTGGGGGCGGCCCGGTGGAGGGCCGCTGTACCCGCCCAGGATCTCGGCCACCGCGGCCTCGGACCCCGCCCGCACCGGGAACGTCAACGCATAGCGGTTCACGAGTTTCCTCCCACCAGTACCTGATCGACGTCGGCGCCCTGCCCCGCCACCGTGGCGAGCCGGACGTGGTAGCGCAGCGATTCCCGCGAGGTCACGCACTCCATCAGCGGGGCGGCGAGCTCGCGGTGGTCGGTGCCGGACTCCCAGCGCCGGAAGTGCTCGTGGCTCTCCCACTCGCTGGTGATGACCCAGTCCCCGACGTCGGTGACCGACTGGCACAACTGGTCGCCGAGGTAGCCGTCCACCTGCGCCACCTGGTGGCGGATCCTCCGGTAGGCGCCGAGGAAACGGTCCTCGGCGCCTTCCCGAACGCGTAACCGGAAGATCACCCGCAGCCGCTCGGACCCGGCCGTGAGGTGATCGTTCGTCGCTGCCAAGACGCCTCCTCGGAACGCACCGGAAGATCCGATCACGCTTCCACCCAGGGGACCGATGATCGATTCACCACCCCGCATCCGCAACCGGTGGGGCGCTCAACGGGTTTCATTCACCTGAAGGGGAAGATCCCGAGGCGATGATTCTCACCAACGGGTGATCCGTCAGGACACCGGATCCGGGTAGGACGCGATGCGGCACGCCTTCTGCGCGACCGCGGCGGTCACACCGCCCTCGGCCAGCATCAGACGGCACGTCCGCACGTCGGCCGCCCTCCCGGTCTTCGCGATCTTGCACGCCTTGAGGACCGACGCGGTCGCTGGGTACCCCGCCTCCATGACGTGGTCGATGCAGATCCCGGGATCCGCTTGGGCGGGGGCCGCGGTGAACCCCACCGCGCCGAGAACGGCGCAGGCCAACACGGATACCCTTGACATCACCGGGGAAAGCGCACGCAACATCGGGTCGTCCCTTCATCGTCGGGCTGGGCGCGGTGCCGGGGTCCGACACACCTGCACGCCGGGCGTAGGCCATGGTTGTCCCGGAGCCCGCCAGGCAAAATGATTTCGGCCGCAAGTCGTTCGATGGGGTGCGACACCACTCGGTCGGGGCGAGTCGATCGCTGCGCTGCGTGCACCGCAACGGCTTCAGCGTTGCCCGACCCACCACAGTGGAGTGTCAGGGTCGTGCCCGTGGGGGCGACATCCCCCCGCGCTCGTGCGGTTCATCCCCCCGCGTCGGACCGGGCCCGCCCCCGGAGCGCCACGTCCACCAGTACCGCGACCACCAGGACCACGCCCGCTCCGGCCAGGGCCGCGGCCACGGCCACCGCCCCACCGGGGATCACCGGCGGATCACAGCTCCTGTCCCCCGGGCACCACGACATGCCGCCGCCGCTGGACCAGTGCACCTCCGGTGTCGGCGGCAGCGCCCGCTCGGCGGTCCACCACACCAACCGGGCCACACCGAACAGGTCGAAGCCCACGGCCACCGCCAACGCCCGCACCCACCGCCGCGTCATCCCCGACCTCCCCCGTCCACCAACTGTATC
>DATMCA010000361.1:0-11933 GCA_035559015.1 Umezawaea sp.
GCTCTTGAGCCGGACGGCGGCCACCGACAGCGGGTCGATCTGGGCCAGCGCGATGGCGAGCACGAGGCGGTCGGGGTCGCGGTACACCAGGTACAGCACGCCGAAGATGAACGCGACCTTGGCGAGCACGCCGAGCGTCACCGCCAGCACGACCGTGCGCAGGTGCGCGCGGAACTCGTCGATCTCGATGCCGCGGGTGCTCGCGTACAGGCCGAAGCCGAGCAGCGCCGTGACGAAGAACCGGTAGGCGCCGGAGGAGTCGACGTCGTGGAGCCGGAGCAGTTCGGCCGCCGCCCACCCCGCGCCCGCCGCCGCGAGCAGCGCCGCCGACCGCAGGGCCGCGTTCACCGCAGTTCCAGTGCCAGTGCCGCCATCCGGTCGTCCGCGCCCGCGACCCGGTTCTGGTCGATCGTGACGCCGACCAGGTAGTCGCCGGGGCCGAGGCGGTAGAAGTAGATCGCGCCCATCTCGATGTCGAGCACCAGCCGCACCAGCACGCCGCCGAGCGCGGTGCTGGTCGTCCGGTTCAGCCGGTGCGCCAACGCCCCCAGCTCGCGGCTGAAGCCCTGGTAGAACCGACGGCGGGTCTCGACCGCGATCTGGGTGAAGAACGGCGACAGCGACGGGTGGTCGAGGTGGTCGACCATGACGGGCAGTTCGCCCTGGGAGCAGTACGCGACCAGGTGCAGGTCCTCCGGTCGGGCCGCCCGCACGCACGCGGCGAGCAGCCGCTCGGTGTCCTCCCCCGGTCCGGCCAGCACGGTCGTGAACGGCTCCGGCGAGGACCCGATGGACGGGATCGGCTCCACCGGGTCGGCCGACTCCCAGCCGCCGGGGTTCAGCGACGGCAGCCGGACCCTGGACCGCAGCGTGCTCGCCAGCTCGGCGACGGCCTGGTCGGCGGCGCGGACGTCCGGCGCGCTGGCCAGCGGGATCTCGCGGTGCTCGGTCGCGGAGCGGTCCAGCACCAGGCCGACCACGTTCTCGCTGGGCACCACCGAGTCGCAGAAGACCGCGCCCTCCTCCGTCTGGATCACCGTGCGGATCAGCCTCCCCGTACGGACCTCCTGGAGCGAGCGGTCCAGGGTGGTGACGGTGAACCCGAGCTGGCGGCCCAGCCTCTTGAGCTCGTCGCGGCGGGTGGTGCCGGGCAGCGCGTCGGGCGCGGGCGGCGGATCCCCGAGCGCGTCCAGGCCGAAGTCGAACACGGCGCTGCTGTAGTGCGCGAGGTAGCGCAGTGCGGTGCTCTTGGTCATCGCGTCGTGGCAGGCCTGCCGGGTTTCACCGAACTCGGGCCCGAGGTGGTCGGCGACCTCCTCGTACAGCTCCTCAGGACGTTTGGGGAACGTCGACATCGATCTCCCTCCAGACCTGCTCGGGATCGCCGGCCTGGCGTGCGAGCCGGACGTCGTGCGCCGCGATGACGGTGAACGGGTGCTCGGAGCCGAGGAACTCGACGCAGTCGGAGTGGGCGGTGGAGATCAGCTCGACCGCGCGCGGCACGTCGCCGGAGGCGTAGACCACGCGGGCGAGGTCGACGTCCGCGGCCAGCGTCCACGGGTGCGTCTCGCCCAGCCGGGCGCACAGGACCTCCTGGGCCGCCTGGACCTCCCTGATCGCGGCGTCCGGATCGCCCGCCGCGCGCAGCGACAGCCCGAGGCCGAGCCTGCACAGCCCGACGTACGGGTGCTGCTCGGCGAGCCCGACCTCGGTCAGGAACCCCCGCAGGGCACCGGAGGCGAGTTCCACGGCCAGCGCCGGGTCGCCGCCGACCGTGCGGTGGTCCGCCGCGAAGCTGAGCGAGCACGCCAGCGTGTCCGGGTGGTTCGGGCCGAAGATCTCCCGGAAGTCGCGCAGCGTCTTGCCGTTGCGGGCTTTCGCGTCCCGCGCGCTGCCCGCCCGGCGCAGTGCGATGGCGTGGTTCCAGCGCGCGGTGAGCTGCATCGGGTTCAGCTCCGAGCGCAGCGTCTGGAGCTTCTGCATCGCCGTCATCAGCGCCGCCAGCGCGTTGGGGTAGTCGCCCAGTTCCCGTTGGTAGACACCGATCCGCGACAGCGAGAACCACGTGTCGGGGTCGCGTTCGCCGAACAGCCGCCGCCTGCGGCGGTAGTTGTCCTCCTCCAGCTCCAGCGCTCCCGCCGGGTCGCCGGACAGGAACATCGAGATGGCCAGGTTGTTCGCCGCGCTCCGGGTGTGCGGGTGGTCCTCGCCCAGCGCGCGGCGGAAGCCCTCCCACGTCGACTGGTCCTCGACCAGCGCCTCGTCGAACAGTCCGAGCCCGCGCAGGTCACCGCCGCGCCCACGGGCGGTGATCAGCGTCTGAGGGTGGCTGAGCTGGAGGGAGCGGCGCTGCTGGGCCAGTGCGGTGTCGTCCAGCCGCAGGGCCTGCAACGGGTTGCCGAGCACGCGGTGGATGTTCGCGAGCTGCGTCGCCAGCCTGGCCCGCAGCGGGTCGCCGGTGCCGTAGCGGCTGGTCCACGTCTCCAGCAGCTTCTCGCCGGGGTCGAGCGCGGACCGCCGCACACCCGTGCCGCCGTCGGTGTAGAGGAACCGCACCTGGTTGACCAGCCAGCGGCGGACCTGGTCGTCGTCGCTGTCCAGCGCGCCGGACGGGTACACGTGGGTCTGGAGCTCGGTGAAGCGGGCGGCCCGGTCCGGCGCCGTCAGCTCCACCTCGGACGGCGCGTAGGCGGCGAGGCAGGACAGGACCTCCGCGCGGCGGGCCTCGCGTTCCAGCTCCCCCATGCCTTCGCGCAGCGCGTTCTGCACGACCCGGTGCAGCCGCAGCGTGTACTGGTCGCCCCAGTCGACGCGGAACAGCCCGAACCGGGCCCCGGTCCACAGCACGCGGTCGATCTCGCCCGCGTCCAGCCGCAGCGGTTCGGCGTCGCCGCCGCCCGCGACCACCAGCCGCGCCAGCAGCGCGGGCGACCGGATCAGGCCCAGGTCGACGCCCTGGGGCGAGAGGAACGAGCAGAGCTGGGCGAGCAGCACGGCCATCCGCCCGGTCGGGGTGTCCCGCAGCGTGCCGGTCACGACGGCGAGCACGCGGGCGGTGGTGTCGCCCTGGCCGTCGAGCTGATGCCCGTCGAGATGGGCGAGGAACGTGCGGACCGCCCACGCCGCCGAGTCCGCGACGGTGCTGCCCGCCTCGCGCTCGGTGTGCGCCGTCTCCTCCAGCCACGCCCCCGCGAGGTCCAGCGCGAGCGGCAGGTGCCCAGCGGCGACCGCGACCTGCTCGGAGTCCTCCGGCGACAGGCCGGGCACCCGGTCGGCGAGCAGCCTGGCGCTGTCGCCCGCGCTCATCGGGACCAGTTCGATGGCGGTCGTCGGGGCGTTGCCCGAGGTCACCAGGACGTGGCCGGTGACGCCCCCCGGCAGCAGCTCGTCCAGCACCGCCAGGTCGTCGGCGTTGTCGTAGACCAGCAGGAACCGCTGGTACGCCGGGTCTCCCGCGAGGCGTTCCAGCGCCGAGGTGGTGCCGAAGTCGGTGGACCCCGGCTGGCGCAGCCGGGCCGCGAGGTTCGCCAGGCTCACCAGCACGGACTGGCGGTCCTGCGACGGCAGCCACCACACCAGGTCGTAGTCGCTGGCGAACCGGTACGCGTACTCCAGCGCCAGCTCGCTCTTGCCGATGCCGGGCACGCCGCCCAGCGTCACGACGACCCGCGAGTCGCCCGCCTCGGACAGCCGGTCGCGCAGCTCCTCCAGGTCGGCGTCCCGGCCGACGAACAGCGGGTGGCGCGGCGGGAGGCCGAACACGGCGGGCACCGCGCCGGGCACGCGCATCCCCACGTCCTGCACGGTGCCGGGCCGGTCGATCAGCCCGAAGTGGGTGAGCAGCCTGGCCCGCACCGACTCGTGGTGCTGGTCGGAGACGGAGACGGTGTTCGCCACGTCCTCGGGGGCGATCTCGGTGTCGGTGAGCAGCAGCCGCAGCACCGTCGACCGGTGGGTGCGGGCGTACTCCTCCACCGCGGTCTGGGTGGCCGACCCGTCCAGGTTCGGCGACGAGATCACCACCAGACCCGGTGGGTGGACGGCGTCCGGCCACGACCCGGCGTCGGTCAACGACCTGGTCTGCGCGCCCGCGCGGTCGAGCTGGCCGCGCACCCAGTCCGCCCACGCGCGGTCCGGCGGCGCGTAGGCGACCAGCACCCGGTCCGGCTCGACGGTCGAGTCCAGGCCGAAGACGCGCCGGTAGCGGGCTCGCAGCGTCGGGGAGACCTGGACGACCCCGGTGACCTCGCCGCCCGTCACCGCGGACGCCAGGCGGCCGTACTGGTGCTCCAGCGTGCCGCCCGGCCGCGGTTCCTCGACCAGGATCGCGAGCAGCGGGTCGAACGCGTCGTAGGGCCGGTACGGGATCTCGATCGAGCCGTCGTCCGGCAGCCTGCGGGACTGGCCCGCCAGCAGCTCGGCGAACGCCGCGTGGATGGCCGAGCGGATGCGCTGCGCCCTGGACAGCTCGTCCGCGTCGTCGAACAGCGTCGCCACCGGGACGAGGTCGATCCGCACCGGGGCGCGGCGGCGCAGCCGGGCGGCCAGGTCCGCGGCGTCCGAGATCGCCCTCGGCCGCGGCCGGAAGCAGACGACGGCGACCTCGCACAGGGTCGCGATCAGCGTCAGCGACGCCTCCCCGGCGCCGGTCGGCGCGTCGATCAGGACGTGGTCGTAGTCGGCCTCGGTCAGCCGGGTGCGCAGGTCCGTCATCGCGCTCGGGTCGCCGTGCTGGAAGTCCGGGAAGAACCGGCCCGCCGCGTCCGGCTCCATCGGGGCGATCACGTCGATGTGGCCCGCGGCGTCCGGCAGGGCGAACCGCTCGGCCGTCGGCTCGTAGCCGTCGCGCACCGGCGTGGACGTGTACGCCGCGAGCAGCCCGCGGCCGAGCTGCGTCGGGAACGGCCTGCGGTCGACCAGGAACGGCTCCAGGTACTCGCGGACCCGCGGCACCTCGGAGCCCCAGTCGACCACCAGCACCCGCTTGCCCGCGCTCGACAGCACCCAGGCCAGGTTCGCCACCGCGCTGGTCCGGCCGGTACCGCCGGTCGCGGACAGGAATGCCACGACACCTGCTTGACCCGGCACGCTCAGCGGACCGCTCATCACCACTCCAGGCCGGGGACGTTTGACTCGTCGAATAAACCAAGTAGAACGACTTCCGGTGGATCCACCGCCCGAAAGAACGACGTTCGAAGCGGAGATTCACTCGGATGGCGGCAGCGGCGCATTTGTCGGCTCCGCCGACGGCGACTACAACGAACTCTGAAATGCCGCGTACTGATCCGGCATCTCCAGGTTCTCCGCCAGGATCCGGCGCAGCGAGGCCCGCAGAACGGCGTCCGGCAACGCTTCCAGCCGCGCCAGGTCAAGTCCCGTGACGTCGAGGAGTTCGGACTCCAGCACCCCGTCGCTCTCCATGCCCTCGCGCCCCCTCACCCGCGTCCGCGAAGTCGCGGGTTCCGTGCTTTCCGGTCCACCGGGATCCGTTCGCCATCCTAGTGCGCGACAACTGGTAATGCGTCGAATAGGCCGATCGGACCACCGTTGTGGCCGAAGGGCGTGTTTCATGGCGGAAGGGGATGAAATCGGGGGTGCGCGTGCGACCGTTCCGCCAGTTCGTCGTCAAGGTGCACAGCAGGTGCAACCTGGCCTGCGACTACTGCTACGTCTACGAGATGGCGGACCAGCGCTGGCGGTCCCGGCCGCGGGTGATGTCCCCCGAGAACGTCGAGCACACCGCCGCGCGGATCGCCGAGCACGCCCACGCGCACGGCCTGTCCGACGTGGAGGTCGTGCTGCACGGCGGCGAACCGCTGCTGGCGGGCCCCGCGGTGGTCGAGCACCTGGTCACGGCCGTGCGGTCACGGGTGCCAGCGCGGTTCTCCGTGCAGACCAACGGGACCCTGCTCGACCGCCGGTTCCTGGAGGTGCTGCTGGCGCTGGACGTGCGGGTGGGCGTGAGCCTGGACGGCGACGCGGAGGCGACCGCGAGGCACCGCGGCGACAGCCACACCGCCGTGCTGGACGGGCTGTCGGCGCTGCGGTCGCCGGAGTTCCGGCCGCTGTTCGCGGGCCTGCTGGCCGTGGTGGACCTCCGCAACGACCCGGTCGGCACCTACGAGTCGCTGCTGGCGTTCGAACCACCCGCGGTGGACTTCCTGCTGCCGCACGGGAACTGGAGCGCTCCCCCGCCGGGCTTCGGGTACGCGGACTGGCTGATCGCGGTGTTCGACCGCTGGTACGGCGCTCCCGTCCGGGAGACCGGCGTGCGGCTGTTCGAGGAGGTCGTGCACGTGCTGCTGGGCGGTCGGTCGCGAGTGGAGGGGGTCGGGCTGAGCCCGGCGCTCCAGGTCGTGGTCGAGACGGACGGGATGATCGAGCAGTCGGACATCCTGGCCTCCGCGTTCGAGGGCGCGGCGGTGACCGGGCTGCACGTGGCGCGGGACCCGTTCGACGCGGCGCTCGGGCTGCCGGACGTGCGGGCCCGGCAGGCCGGGCTCGCCGGTCTGTCCGCCTCCTGCCGGGCGTGCGACCTGCACGCCGCGTGCGGCGGCGGGCTGAGGGCGCACCGGTACCGCGAGGGGGCGGGGTTCGACCGGCCGTCGGTGTACTGCGCGGACCTGTACCGGCTGATCAGGCACGTGCGGGAACGGCTCGCGCGGGACCTGGAGCGGGTGTCGTGACGTCGTTGCCGGGCAGGGGTTCCGGGCCGTGACGCGCCCGCACTCGTTGTCCGGGGCGGACTTCGCGGCGCTCGCCCGCGGCCGTGGCGGGGTCGGGGCGGTGCGGGCGCTCGTGGCGGCGCGGCGCAGCCGGACGTTGCTGCTGCTCCGGTTCGTGGTCGGGGCGGACCCCTCGGCGCGGCAGGCGTTCGAGGTGCTGGCCGAGGCCCAGCGGATCGCACCGGCCGAGGTCGAACGGGTGCTGGACCACCCCGCCGTGAGCGCGTGGGCGACCAGGACGGCGGTGGCGCTCAGCCGCGGCGACGGCGCCCGGTCGGCGGAACTGGCGCACGTGGCCGCCGCGGCGGCGTTGCGGGCGGGGCTGGACGTGGCGCTCGACTTCCCGCCGTCCGACGGGTTCTCCCTGCCGTCACTGGGGTACGTGGACCGACCGGTCCACGGGACCGTCCCGGTGGACCGCCTGGAGTGGGTGCCGACGCCGGAGATCGCCGTCGGCGGCGGGGTGGTGTTCGCGCTGGACCGGTGGAGCGGGGTTCCCGGCGCGCTCCTGGTGGACCACCGGATCGACCTGGAGAGGTGGCGGGAGGGGATCACCGGGGGCTGGGAGCTGTTGGTCCGGCGGCATCCCGAGGTGGCCGAGGAGTTCCGGGAGGCGGTGGCGGTGCTGACGCCGTTGCGCTCGGCGGCGGGCGGGATGAGCAGCGCGACGCAGGCGGACGCGTTCGGGTGCGTGTTCCTGTCCCTCGGGCCGGACGCGCGGTCGGTGGCCGTGACCCTGGCGCACGAGTTGCAGCACACGAAGCTCGTGGCGCTGATGGACCTGTTCCCGTTGCTGCGGCCCGATCCCGACGAGCGGTTCTACGCGCCGTGGCGCGACGACCCCCGACCGCTGGCCGGACTGCTGCACGGCACGTACGCGCACCTGGGCGTCGCCGGGTTCTGGCGGCGGGAGCGGGACCACGACGAGGGCGGGCACGTCGAGTTCGCCCGCTGGCGCGCGGCCGCGCTGGACGCGACCGCGACGATGCTGGGCAGCGGCAGGCTCACCGAGATCGGGCGGGACTTCGTGACCGGGATGGCCGAGGTGCTCGCCGGGTGGGCGGACGAGCCGGTGCCCGCGACCGCGCTGGAACGGGCCCGAGCGCTGGCCGACGAGCACCGGCGGCTGGCTACAGGCCGGTGAGCAGGTCCGACTCGGTGATGCCCGGCTCGGCGCCGACCCGGATGAACCACTCGGTGCCGAACGAGTACGCGAACGCCTCGTCGGGCTGGGCGAGGAAGAACGACTGCTCGCTGATCTGGCTGGCGTGCGCGCGCATCGCGGCCCTCTTCGCCTCCAGGTACGCCGTGACGTCGACCGCGGTGGTCAGCTCGGCGGCGGGCTTGCCGAACTGCGAGGTGTCCACGTCGGGCACCGGGTGCCCCGCCTCCGCGGCGGCGGCCAGGCCGCGGTTCATGTGGTCGCGGTTCATCGTGGCCTGGTAGACGCGCGGCGTGCCCGCGATCTCGGCGGCGCGCAGCCCGACCCGGTGGACCTGGATGTGGTCGGGGTGGCCGTAGCCGCCGTTGTCGTCGTAGACGGTCAGCACGTCGGCGGACTCCTCCACCAGGATCGCCGCGAGCCTGGTCGCGGCCTCCTCGACGGACGCGGTCCAGAAGGTGTTCGGGGCGTCGTTGGTGGGCTCGCCCATCATCCCGGAGTCGACGTACCCGAGGAACTCCACGCGCTTCGCGCCGAGCACCTCGGCCGAGGCGTGCGTCTCCCGGACGCGCCGGTCGCTCAACAGCTCGCCTTCGGCGAGGAAACCCTCGTCCACCTCGCCGACCTCGCCGCGGGTCGCGACGACGAGCACCACGCGGTGCCCCTCGTCGGCGGCTTTGCGCATGACGCCACCGCACTGGATGCACTCGTCGTCGGGATGGGCGTGGAACGACACCAGTGTTGCCATGCCCTGAACGCTACGTCAGCCGCCCGGTCGTCGGCTCCTCGACGCCGACACGCGGGGGCCGTGCGTCCACGAGCACGACGACCGGGCCCGCGATACTGCCGGTCATGCTCACCACGGAGGCCGGCCTGGTCATCTCGCCGACGGACCTGGTCGACCTGCTGGAGTGCGAGCACCGCAGTGCGCTGAACCACGCCATCGCGGCCCGGTTGCCGGGTGTGCCCACTCCGGACAGCTCCGGTGCGACGTTGATCACCAAGCACGGTGTGGCTCACGAGCAGGCGGCGCTGGCGCGGTTCAGGGAGCGGTTCGGCGCCGGGTTGGTCGAGATCGGACTGCCCGCGCCCCACCACGACGCACTGGTCAAGGCCGCCGAGGAGACCAGGGTCGCGCTGGAGTCCGGCGCGCCCGCCGTGTACCAGGCGGTGTTCTACTCGGACGGCTTCTACGGCCGGGCCGACTTCGTGATCCGGTCGGCGGACGGCTACGAGCCCCACGACACCAAGCTGGCCCGGCACGCGACCCCCGCCGCGGTGCTCCAGCTGACGGCGTACGCCGACGCGCTGCGGCGGGCCGGGCACCCGACCGGACCGTCGATGCACCTGCTGCTGGGCGACGACGTCACGCACTCGTTCCCGGTGGCGGACTTCCTGCCGCTGGTCGACCACCTGCGCGACCGGCTGCGGCAGCGGCTATCCGTACCTGCGGCGATGCCCGCCCTGGTGTGGGCGGACGAACGGCCCGCGTGCGGCACGTGCCGGTTCGGGCGGAGCTGCTCGACCGGGCGCGAGGCCGCCCGTGACCTGTCGCTGGTGGCGGGGATCCGGACCGACCAGCGGCGGAAGCTGGTGGCCGCCGGGTTGGGGACGATCGACGCGCTGGCCAACGCCACGGCCACCGACCGGCCCGCGGACATGTCGGTGACGACGTTCGGCGCGCTGCGGTCGCAGGCGGCGTTGCAGGTGATCCAGGACAACTCGCGCACCGAGGACGACCCGACCGGGAAGGTCGCGTACGAGGTGCTGGCGCCGGACGTGCTGGCGGCGCTGCCGAGCCCCGCCGACGGGGACGTGTTCTTCGACATGGAGGGCGACCCGTTCGCCCTGGCCGGTGAGGGGCTGGAGTACCTGTTCGGGGCGATCACCGCCGGGGACGTCTTCACGCCGTTCTGGGCGCACAGCCGGGCGCAGGAGAAGGCGGCGTTCGAGGGGTTCGTGGACTTCGCGCTGGCGCGGTTGGCGGAGTTCCCCGGCAGTCACGTGTACCACTACGCGCCGTACGAGGTGAGCGCGCTCAAGCGGCTGGCGGCGTTGCACGGGACCCGCGAGGAGGCCGTGGACACGCTGCTGCGGACCGGGTCGCTGATCGACCTGTACGCGGTGGTGCGCAAGGCTTTGCGGGTTTCGCAGCGGTCGTACTCGATCAAGTACCTGGAGCCGCTGTACATGCCGGAGGCGCGGTCCGGTGAGGTGAAGAACGCGGTCTCCAGCATCGAGGCCTACGAGGAGTACCTGACGCTGGTGGAGTTGGGGGACGTCGAGCAGGCGTCGGTGGTGCTGGCGGGGATCGCCGAGTACAACACGTACGACTGCGTGTCGACGGACCGGTTGTACCGGTTCCTGCTGGACGTCCGGGCCGAGGCCGGGATCGAGCCGCTGGAGGCGGAGGAGTCCGAAATGGACATCCTGATCCGGCGGACCGACGAGGAGCTGGCGGCTGAGCGGCGGGCCGAGCGGGCGGCGAAGTTGGCGGCCGTGGTGGACCCGCTGATGGCCGGGCTGCCGGACAACCCCGCCGACGCGACGCCGGACGAGAAGGCCCGCGCCTTGCTGGCCGCGGCCGTCGGGTACCACCGGCGGGAGACGAACCCGGCCTGGTGGGACTTCTTCCGGCAGGTGGGGGCGCCGCTGCCGGACCTGGAGGTGGACAACACCTGCGCGGTGCCGGTTTCCGTGCGGGCGGACGAGTGGGTGATGCCCAGCGGGCGGGTGAAGCTCGCGAAGCGCGAGGTGCACGCGAAGGTCGACCCCGACCGGCCGCACCCGTTCAGCGCGCGGGAGAAGGTGCGGTTGCTGTACCCCGGCAACCCCGGCTGGACCCGCAAGGCCGAGGTGCTCTCGGAGTCCGCGAACGGGGTCGTGCTGCTGGAGAGCGTGCAGCCGGACGGGCTGGACTCGTTGCGGCCCGTGGCGATCCTGCCCGGTGACCCGGTGATGCCGACGCCGAAGGACACCGCGGTCTACGAGTTGGCGGAGGCGGTCGTGGAGGGGCTCCCCTCGTTGCCGCCGCATCCGGGGATCGACCTGCTGCGCCGCACGCCGCCGCGGTTGGTGTCCGGGGAGCTGCCGCAGAGCGAGGACCTGGTCGCCGCGGTGATCAGCGCGGTAGACGTGCTGGACGGGTCGACGTTGGCCGTGCAGGGGCCGCCGGGGGCCGGGAAGACCTACCTGGCCGGGCGGTTGATCGCGCACCTGATCCGGCGGGGGAAGAGCGTCGCGGTGACGTCCACCAGCCACAAGGCGGTGGAGAACGTGCTGTCGGCGGCCAAGGCGGCCGGGCGCGAACTCGGCGTGCCGATCCCGTGCGCGAAGAAGGCCAAGGACAAGCCCGTCAAGGACTGCGAGTGGGAGCAGCCGCGGGACAACCCGGCGATGGTGCGGTGGCGGGCCGAGCAGGGCGGCGGGCACCTGGTCGGGGGGACGGCCTGGACGTTCGCCAACGCGGCGCTGCGGGAGCAGCCGTTCGACGTGCTGATCATCGACGAGGCCGGGCAGTTCGCGCTCGCCGACGCGCTGGCGGTGTCCAACTGCGCGCGCAACCTGGTGCTGCTCGGGGATCCGCAGCAGTTGCCGCAGGTCGTGCAGGGGACGCACCCGGCCGGGGCGGACGCGTCGGCGTTGGGACATTTGCTCGGCGACGCGGACGTGATCCCGCCGTCGTTGGGGTACTTCATGGACCAGTCGCGGCGGATGCACCCGGCGGTGTGCCTGCCGGTGTCGTTGCTGTCGTACGCGGGACGCCTGCACGCCCACCCGACGGCGGCTTCGCGGTCCGTGGCCGGGGTCGAGTCGGGGCTGTACCTGGACTCGGTGGACCACTCGCACAACATCACCAGCTCGCCGGAGGAAGCCGCGGAGGTGGTGCGGATCGTGCGCGAGTTGATGGGTCGCATGTGGACGGACGCCGGCGTGTCCCGCGCGTTGAACGAGTCGGACGTCCTGGTGGTGGCCCCGTACAACCTCCAGGTGCGGGTGGTGCGGCGGGCGTTGGAGCAGGCCGGGTACGACGAGGTGCGGGTGGG
>DATMCA010000362.1:0-7985 GCA_035559015.1 Umezawaea sp.
GGTCACTTCCTGACCAAGTCCAAGGCCTACTCCACGACCTTCGGCGCGATCCGGGGCGAACGCCGGGAGTTCCGCGCTCGCGAAGTCCTCGACCGCCTGGGCGTCGACCCCGAATCGGTCCTCGTCGTCAATCACTGGACCTACACCGGCAGCGGCTACGCCAACGACGCCGAACGCGAACTCGCCCTGGCCATGGCCGAGGGCAAACGCCTGCAACGCCAACGCAAGTACGAACAGGAGGACGCAGCATGAGCAAGCTCTGGAGCATCCAGGAAGTAGCCGAACACCTCGGCGTTCCCGCGCAGACCATCTACCAGTGGCGCACCAAGGGCTACGGGCCTCCTGGACGTCGGGTCGGGAAGTACGTGCGGTTCGTACCCGAGGACGTGCGGGCGTGGTTCGAGTCGTTGCCGACGGGGCTCGTCTGATGGGCAGGCCGCGGTTGCCGGTCGGCACGCACGGGAAGATCCGGTGCTACCGGACGTCGACCGGCTGGCGGGCAATGACGACGTTCCGCGACTACGACGGCGTGGGTCGGCCGGTGGAACGCGTGGGCAAGACGAAGACGGCTGCAGAACGGGCGCTCAAGGAAGCGCTTCGCGACCGCACGACTCCTGCCGACGAAGGCAGCATCAAGCCGGACACACGCTTTCGGAACGCGGCGGTGTTGTGGCTGGAGGAGTTTCAGGCTGCGATCGATTCGGGCACCCGCTCCCCCACGTCTCGGGAGACCTATGAGGGCAGGCTGAACGGGATCGTGCTTCCGGCGATCGGCGCGCTCCAGATGAACGAGCTGACCGTCGGGCGGCTGGGAAGGCTGTTCCGGACCACGCAGGCCCAGCAGAGCACGTCGACGGCGAAGACCGTGCGGACCGTCGTGTCGGGTGTGTGCGCTCTGGCGGTCCGGCACGGCGCGCTGAAGACGAACCCCGTGCGGGACGTCGCCCGGCTGGAAGGGCGCAAGGTCGCGTCTCGTGCCTTGTCGGGAGAGGAGCTGGCCGACCTCCTGTCCAAGCTCGACGGTGATGAGGTGGCGAAGCGCCACGACCTCCCGGACCTGGCTCGCTGGTACGCCGGGACGGGTGAGCGGACCGGTGAGGGACTGGCCGTCCACTGGCACCACCTAGACCTCGAAGCGGGGACCGCGAATTGGGCCGGGAGCCTCATCCGGGTCAAAGGCCAAGGTCAGATGATCAACGACGGGAAGACCGACGTCTCGGAACGCGCTTTGGCGTTGCCAGTGTGGCTGGTGGACATGCTCAAGGAGCGGCGCCAACGGTTGGCAGACGAGTTCGGCGTGACTCCCGAACGGCTCCGCGGGCCGGTGTTCGCGAATTCGCTGGGCAAGCTCCGGGACAAGCACAACACGCTGGCTCGATGGCGGGAGTTCCGCGACCGGGCGGGCTATCCGTGGGTCACCATCCGGACGTTCCGCCGGTCGGTCGCCACGCTGCTGGACGACGCCGGGCTCACGGCTCGGCAGATCGCGGATCAGCTTGGTCACTCGAAGGTGTCGACCACGCAGGACGTCTACATGGCGCGGCGCGTGACGAGCCGGAAAGCGGCCGATGCCCTGGAGTCGATTAGGCGGCCGAAGCCGTAAACCGTGGGTTTAGCATGGTGATGATCTTGAACTGATCCACTGCCAACCCGCTGACCAGCCAAAACGGTGGGGCAGGTGGGGTTCGAACCCACGACCTGACGGATTATGAGTCCGCTGCTCTGACCAGCTGAGCTACTGCCCCTTGCACGTGTCGCAGCCCACCTGAAAGTTGGGTTGCGCTGCTGCGCTGTGGAGAGTACCGATCAGGGATCGGCGCGTCTCAAGAACCTCGGGTTCTTCGGTGGCCGATGTGGTTGGGGACACCTGACGGCGGGAAATGCGCTCGATCGTGTGTAGTTGCTAAAGGTGCGGAGTGGGGCTGGTGGTTGCGGGGTGGGGATGGTGGGTACCCCGGTGCCGTGAACGAGAAAACCCCAGGTCCGGAGACCTGGGGCCATCTGACTGCTCCCCCTACTGGATTCGAACCAGTAACCCTTCGATTAACAGTCGAATGCTCTGCCATTGAGCTAAGGGGGAATGTTCTGTTGTTCTGCCTGGCCTCTTCGGCCTGACAGGTGAGAACTCTAGCGCATCCGGATCGGGGCTCGCACACACCCCCCTCCGATGCGACAAGATGGGTGCGACCAGGCACGACACGAGAGGAGACCTCGATGAAGGGCATCCTGCTGGGCGCCGCTGTGGGTTACGTGTTGGGCGCGCGGGCCGGACGTGGGCGGTACGACCAGATCGTCCGGACCTACCGGCGGCTCGCCGATCACCCCGCTGTTCAGGGGGCGGCCGGGATCGTTCGGGCGAAGGTCGGTGAGAAGACCGGGTTCGGGCAGCGGGCGCACACGAACGGGCAGGCGCCTCGGCGTGAGTCCGTGATCCCGCGGGCGTAGGTCCGCGGGACCGCCGGAGGCGGTCGAAGGTCGCCTCCGGCAGGAAAGTACGTATGCCGTGGTCAACGGTCGCCTGCGGCGGAAAGTGACCGTTGGTCCAGGGCATGGGGGTGGGGGTCGGCTGCGGCGAGAAGGGTCACTGCGGCTGACAGCTGTTGGCCTGGAGCGGAGAGCGCGGTCGGGGTGAACGCTAGCGGGTCCTGGCCACGGCGAAGACGCGGCGGAACGGGAACCAGGTGGTGCCGTCCGGGCGCTGGGGGTAGGCCTGGCGGAGTTTGGGGGCCAGTTCGGCGCGGAAGGTGGTCCAGGCGGTGTCGTCGAGCCTGGCGCGTATCGGGCGCAGGGCGGTGCCGGTGATCCACTCCAGGACGGCGTCAGGGCCCTCCAAGCGTTGCAGGTAGGTGGTTTCCCAGGCGTCTACGTCGCAGGCGCTCAGGACGTCCGCGTAGCCCGCTGGATCGAGTACCGGGGCCTGGTCGCGTAGGACGTTCGAGAGTGCGCTCCAACCAGCCTCGATCTGGTCGCGCACGAGCGTGTGGGACGGGCCCCAGAAGTTGCCCGGTACCTGCATGGCCAGCCAGGCGCCGCTGGGCAGCTCGGCCGTCCACCGGCGCAGCAGGTCGGGGTGGGTGGGGATCCACTGGAGGACGGCGTTGGTGATCACGACGTCCGTGTCGGGTGCCGGTGACCAGGTCGTGGCGTCGGCCACGTGGGCGTGGAGGCCGCGCGCGCGGGCCGCGTCGACCATTTCCGGGGACGAGTCGAAGGCTTCGAGGGTGGCGTCGGGCCAGCGGGAGCGCAGGGTCTCCGTGAGGTTGCCGGGGCCGCAGCCCAGGTCGACCACGCGGCGGGGTTCGTCGACCGGGATCCTCGCCACCAGGTCGTGGAACGGCCTGGACCGGTGGTCGGCGAAGGCCAGGTACTTCGCGGGGTCCCACATGCGCGCCTCCTCAAGCAGTACAGCCGTACTGTAACAGTACGCGCGTACTACTGGGAGGGCTTGAGATCCTTCATCTTGGCGGCCACGCCCGCGGCGATGTCGCGGAGCGCGGTCACGTCCGCGTCGGGGTCCGGGCGGACCTGGAGGACCACGCCGCCGCGGCCGGGGACCTTGCGCTGGAGGTACCAGGCGTCGCCGATGTGCTGCCTGGTCTTGATCGAGCCGGTGACCCTGGCGTGCACGACCTGTGGAATCTTGCCCGGCTCCTCCAGCACGAACCGCTGCGGCGGCAGGTCGCGCAGCAGCATGGCGTCGCCCGCCGCGCCGTCCTCCTCGGCCTCCACGACCACGAGGGTGCTGCCACCCCACGTGGCCTTGCTGATCAGGTGCCAGCCGAGGCGACGGGGGCCGGGCAGCCACAGGCCGAGCGACGTCGCCACCAGGTAGCCGCCACCGCGGACCGCGGCGTGGGCCAGGACGGCTTCCTCGCCGACCAGCTCACCGGTGAAGTCGCCGGGCAGGCCTTGCTTGAACAGGTTGCGCCACAGGGCGTTCAACATCTAGAGGCCTCCAACAGCCTGCTGGCCCAACGCCTTGTGGTACTCCTCCAGCGCCACCAGGTCGCCGAACAGCGCGCGGTACTCGTCCGGGTCCTGCACCGGCGAGATGCGGTGGAGGCGGGACTTGATCTCGGAGATCTGACCGAAGACGAGGATCTGCTGCAACCGCGCGAGCACCGCGGAGACGTGGCGGAACTCGTCGTTCGCCTTGCACTCCAACGGTTCCACCGCCAGCTCGGTGAGCACGGAACGGCCGGACTCCTCCTGGCACGCCTGGCTGACGGCCTCGACGAACGCGGGGCCGGACAGTCCGCACGAGGCGCCGCCCGCGTCGCGGATGGCGTGGTGCAGCGCGAGGTACTTCGGGTGGCTGAACACCTCGTCGGGCAGCGCGTCGTAGTACGGGCCCGCCAACTCCGGGACTTGGAGGGCGGACTTCAGCGCTTCGCGCTGGTGCCACAGCCTGGGGTCGCGCTTGTCCGGGCGGCGGGCGGCGGTCTCCACGGGCATCGCGGCCTGGTACGGGTCGACGACCGGGGGCGCGGAGCGGCGCTGCTGCTTGGCGGGCGCGGGGCCGCCACCGGCGGTCTCGCGGACGCGGCGGACGATCGCGGCCTCGTCGTTCCAGCCGACCCACCACGCGAGCTTGGTGGCGTAGCCGTCGCGCTTCGCGCGGTCCTTGATCTGCGCGACCAGCGGCACGGTCTTGCGCAACGCCTCGACCTGGCCGTCGACCGAGTCGAGGTCGTACTCCTTGAGCTGCGTGCGGACGGCGAACTCGATCAACGGGGTGCGCCGGGCGACGAGGTCGCGCACGGCCACGTCACCCTTGTCCTGCCTCAGTTCGCACGGGTCCATGCCGTCCGGCGCGATCGCGATGTACGTCTGCGCGGAGAAGTTCTGCTCGCCCTCGAACGCCTTCATCGCGGCCTTCTGGCCCGCCGCGTCGCCGTCGAAGGTGAAGATCACCTCGCCGTTCATGTCGTCGTCGATCAGCAGGCGCCGCAACAGGTTCATGTGGTCCGTGCCGAACGCGGTGCCGCACGACGCGACCGCCGTCGGCACGCCCGCGAGGTGCATGGCCATCACGTCGGTGTAGCCCTCGACCACCACGACCTGGTGCCGCCGGGCGATCTCCTTCTTCGCCAGGTCCAGGCCGAAGAGGACGTGCGACTTCTTGTAGATCGGGCTCTCGCTGGTGTTGAGGTACTTCGCCTGGATCGGGTCGTCCTCGAAGATCCGGCGCGCGCCGAAGCCGACGACGTCGCCGCTGATGTCGCGGATCGGCCACAGCAGCCTGCGGTGGAACCGGTCGATCGGGCCCTGGCGGCCCTCCTTGGTGAGCTGCGCCTTGAGCAGTTCCTCCAGCTCGAAGCCCCGACCGAGGAGGTGCTTGGTCAGCTTGTCCCAGCCGCTGGGCGCGAAGCCGCAGCCGAACATCGCGGCGGCGGCCTCGTCGAAGCCGCGCTCGGCCAGGAACTCCCGCGCCTTCAACGCGTCCGGCGAGCGGAGCTGCTCCAGGTAGTAGTCGGCGGCCGCGCGGTGCGCCTCGATCATCCGGGTGCGGGTGCCGCGGTCGCGCTGGACGGCGGAGCCGCCGCCCTCGTAGACCAGCGTGACGCCCACCCGGTCCGCCAGCCGCTCGACCGCCTCGATGAAGCCGAGGTGGTCGATCTTCATGACGAACTTGATCACATCGCCGCCCTCGCCACAGCCGAAGCAGTGGTAGGTGCCGTGCGACGGCCGGACGTTGAACGACGGCGACTTCTCGTCGTGGAACGGGCACAGGCCCTTCAGCGAGCCACCGCCCGCGTTGCGCAGCGAGACGTGGTCGCCGACGACCTCGTCGATTCGGCTGCGGTCACGCACCAGCGCGATGTCGCTTTCACGGATGCGTCCTGCCACGTCGTCGAGTCTAGTGCTGGCACACTGGTGCTCGTGACCGCTGCCGACCAGTTGCTGGCGAGGACGTTCACCGGGCACCGCGCGCACCTGGTCGGCGTGGCCTACCGGTTGACCAGCAGCGTGGCCGACGCCGAGGACGCGGTGCAGGAGTCGTGGTTGCGCCTGGCCGGGTTGTCGAACGAGGCCCGCGACGAGATCCGCGACCTGCGCGGGTGGCTGACGACGGTGGTCGGCCGGATCTGCCTGGACCGGCTGCGGTCGGCGGCGGTGCGGCGCGAGTCGTACGTCGGGTCGTGGCTGCCGGAACCCGTCGTGACGTCCCTCACCTCGACCGGCGACGACCCCCTGGACCACGTGGTTCGGGACGACGGGGTGCGGCTGGCGGCCCTGGTCGTGCTGGACCGCCTCACCCCCGAGCAGCGGGTCGCGTTCGTGCTGCACGACGTGTTCGCGATGCCGTTCGACGAGATCGCCGAGGCCCTGGGCTGCTCCGTGCCGACGGCGCGGCAGCACGCGTCACGGGGTCGCCGGGCGCTGGCCGACGCGGACCCGCCGCCGAGGGTCGCGCTGGCCGAGCAGCGGGTGGTGCTGGAGCGGTTCCTCGCCGCGCTGGCGACCGGTGACGTGCGGGCCGTGATCGGCCTGCTGCACCCGGACGTCGTGGCGGTCGGCGACGGCGGCGGTCAGGTCCGCACGGCGATCCACGAGGTCGTCGGCGCGAACAAGGTGGCGCGCTTCCTGCTCGGCCTGGTCGCCAAGTACCGGATCGACCCCGGCAGCGCCGGGGTCGTGGCGCTGGTCAACGGCGACCTCGGGCTGGTCATCCCGGAGCAGGAGACCATCCCCCGGCGGGTCGACGGCCTGGTGCTGCGCGACGGGCTGGTCGTCCGGATCTACGACCTGGCGAACCCGGACAAGATCGGTCACGTGCCGTTCGAGGGCTGACGCTCCGGTTGGCGTCACCGGAGGTGAAGCCAGGTAGGTGACGAGTTCACCCGATGCGGTCGGGAGGGCCGTCGACCCGTGCCGCACGCCGAACCCGTGTCCGCTGCTCGCGAGCACCGGCAAGCGGCCCTGATCAGCCGGTTCACGTCCTTCGCCTGAACGCCGGGGCCCCTCGGCAAGGGCTGCTCCTCGCTCGGTGCGGCGGCCTTCCACCACCTCGGACGGGGTCAACACGCCGAACGCGACACCACCGGGTGACTGATGGGACCGGCGGGAAAGCCCTACGGTCCAGCCATGACCATGTCGAAGGGCTTCACCCTCGATCTCGACCCCGAAGCCGCCGGACTGCTGGCGGGCACGTTGCTGGCGGGCGACTCGTGCGCGGTGCAGGTGCGCCACGGGAAGTCCGGCACGCTGCTGCTGTGCGCGCTGCCCGGTGAACGCGGCCAGGGGATGCGGCTGCACCTGCGGATGCCGGACTCGCCTACCGACTGACGCGCCGCAGGAAGGAACGCCACCGCGCCGGCGGGAACAGGAGCACCGGGCCCGGCGCGTTCTTCGAGTCGCGGACGGCGACGTCGTCCGCGAACGACACCTCGACGCAGTCGCTGTCCGCGATACCGCCGCTGCGGCTGCTCTTACGCCAACTCCGGGTCATCATCGCCCTCCCGAGGCCGGTCGTACTCGGCCATGTACTCCATCATCAGCGTGCGCGACTCCTGCCGGGGGATGGAGAACACGGCCAGGCGTTCGAAGATGAGCTGGCTGCGGGCGATGGCCTGCGGTTCCGTGGAGAACGACCTGGTCATCTCGGTCTCGGTGTAGACGAGCGGCACCGTGTCCGGGTACTCGATGAGCTTGCACCCGGCGCTGAGGGCGCCCGCGCCGCCGACCGCGGCGGGCACGATCCGGATGACGCAGCGGGCGCTGGTGGCCTGGAAGATCAGCCGCAGCAGCTGGTCCTCCATCACCCGGTCGCCGCCGACCTTCATCCGCAGCGCGTTCTCGTGGATGTAGAACGTGCAGTGCGGCCCCGCGTACGGCCGCAGCATCGCCTGGCGACCGATCCGGGCCCGCACCGCGGGAGTGATCTCGTCCGGAGCCGTGAGCCCGAGCTGGTTGAGCAGCGCCCGCGCGTAGTCCTCGGTCTGGAGCAGGCCGGGGATGGTCGCGAGGTCGAAGCTGGTGAT
>DATMCA010000363.1:0-10039 GCA_035559015.1 Umezawaea sp.
GGCCAGCGCCGACCAGGTCGACCTGTTCCTGCTCCCCGACTCGCGGATGATCTCCCTGCTCAACGACAAGAAGAACGTGAAGATGGTCTGGGACACCACCGTGGTGACCCTCAACGCGCTCGCCGTGCCGCTCGGCTCGAAGCACAAGGCGGCCGCGGAGGACTTCCTCCAGTCGCTGGTGCAGCCCGAACCGTCGGCGAAGATCGCCGAAGCCCTCGCGGTCGTGCCGGTCAACCTCAACGCCAAGCCGAACCTCTCCGAGAACGGCAAGCTCCTGGAGGTCAACGGACCGGTGAACACGGGGAAGTCCGTGATCCAGGACATCGACTGGTACTCGCAGAACTTCGACGCGGTCACGACCAAGCTCGGCAACTGGCTGGTGGGCTGAGGTGTGGCGCCGAAACCCGCATCTCACACCGATTCAGTTCTCGATGTGAACTACAGTTCTGCCATGACGAACGTTGACTCGACCGGCGACGCATCCGGCTCCGACATCCAGGCGGTCCAGCGGGTCGGCCAGATCTGCTCGCTGTTCGGCCCGCACACGACGGAGCTGACGGCCGCCGACGTGGCGGAGCGGCTCGGGCTGAACCGGACGACGGCCTACCGGTACTGCACCTCGCTCGTCACGGCGGGCATCCTCGAACGCGGGCACCGGCGCGGCACGTTCGTCCTGGGCGGCATGATGCTCCAGCTCGGGATGCACGCCCTGCAACGGCGGGTCATCAAGATCGCCCCGCCGTTCCTGGCCGAGCTCAGCGTCGCCGTCCGCACCACCACCGTGCTGGCCGTCTGGGGCGCGCACGGGCCGGTCGTGGCCCTCGTCAACGAGGACCTCAGCCGCACGGTCGTCGTCACCGTGCACGCCGGGACGCAGCTCGACCTCAGCTCGGCGCAGATGAGGGTCTTCCTGTCCTGCCAGGACGAGCAGGCGTTCGAGCGGGCCACCGAGGGCATCTCGGACGCCAAGCGGGCGGAGGTGGAGGCCGCGGTGTTCATGGCCCGGCGCAACGGCTACGGCATCGTGAGCCACTCCGACGGCCTGTTCGCCGCGGCGGCTCCCGTGTTCGACGAGTACGGCATCTGCGCCACCATCGCGCTGCTCGGGGCCGACCAGATGGCCGACCTGTCGTCCGGGTCGCCCACCCTCGCCAAGCTGGTGAGCACCGCCGCCGCGCTCAGCGCAGAGCTGGGCGGCCAAGAGAGGAAACGAGTTGCCGACCTATGACGAGCTGTCGAAGGCCGAGACCGCCGGGTCGAGCTGGGACGTCTTCGGACGGGGTGACCAGCTCGGCACGGTGAACCTCCTGACCCCCCAACGCGTCGCCGCGGCCGCCCGCCTGGTCCGCACCGGCCGCCGGTTCAACCTCGACTACCCGGTCAACGCCTTCGACCCCTACCCGACCGGGACCAGACCCCGCACCGAGCACCACGTCTTCGCCAACAACGAGTTCCACCGCGACGACTGGCTCGACTCGTTCTACCTCCAGTCCACCTCCCAGCTCGACGCGCTGCGCCACATCGGGCACCCGGAGCACGGCTTCTACGGGGGGCTCCCCGCCGCCGAGAACACCGAGGACTCGACCTCGCTCGGCATCCACAACTGGGCCCAGTCGGGCATCGCGGGTCGTGGCGTCCTGCTCGACCTCCCGCGCTACTTCGCCCTCGAAGGCCTGCCGTACGACTGCGAGCAGACGATTCCCGTCGACGACGAGATGATCGACGCCGTGGCGCGGTCGCAGGGCGTCGACTGGCGGGGCGGGGACATCCTGCTGCTGCGCACCGGCTGGGCCGAGAACTACACCGCGAAGTCCGTCGAGGAGCGCGTGGAGTTCAACAAGCGCAACAGATCACCAGGGCTCGCGCAGCGGGAATCGGTCCTGCGCTGGCTCTGGGACCACGAGATCGCCCTCGTCGCGAGCGACAACCCGGCGGTCGAGGCGGACCCCGTCGTCGAGTCGGACTTCAGGTCGGCGGGCGACCGGCCGCCGGAGCGGGGCGTGGACCACAGCGGGATGCTGCACCGCCCGCTCATCGCGCTGCTCGGCATGGCGGTGGGCGAACTCTGGAAGCTCGACGACCTCGCGGCCGACTGCGCCGCCGACGGCGTCCACGAGTTCTTCCTGACCTGCAAGCCGTTGAACCTCGTCGGTGGCGTGGGTTCACCGCCGAACGCGCTCGCGTTCAAGTAGGGCCGACGCCACCCCCTGGGCAGGAGCAACGATGAACCACGTCACGACCGGGACGCTCCGGCTCCCGACCCGCGTCCACTTCGGCTACGGGACGCGCGAGCAGTTGAGCGAGGTGCTCCGCCTCAGCGGCAGGCGGGTGCTCGCGATCGTCGACCCGTTCCTGATCGGCACCGCGATCTTCGACGAGGTCGTCGCGGGACTTCGGCGGGACGGGTTGGACGTCGCCGTGTACAGCGACGTCCTGCCGGAACTGCCGACCGCGTCGCTGGACGCGGCGGCGGCGTTCGCGCGGGAGTACCGACCTGACGTCATCCTCGCCGTCGGCGGTGGCAGCGCGCTGGACGCGGCCAAGCTGGTCGGGCTGCTGACCGTGCACGGCGGCCCGTTGAGCCGGTACTACGGGGAGAACCTGGTGCCGGGGCCGTCGCTGCCCCTGGTCGCCGTCCCGACGACCGCCGGGACGGGGTCGGAGGTGACGCCGGTCGCCGTGGTGTCCGACCCGGAGCGCGAGATGAAGGTGGGGATATCCAGCCCGCACCTGATTCCCACCACCGCGATCGTCGACCCGGAGTTCACCCTCGGCGCTCCGCGCGGTGTGACCGCCTTCGCGGGCATCGACGCCCTCGTGCACGCGGTCGAGTCGTTCACCGCCGTCCAGTTCGACCCCGCCTGGGACACGACGCTGCCGGTCTTCACCGGGCGGAACGCGTTCTCCGACGTCATTGCGCTGCGCGCGGTGGAGCTGCTCGGGACGTCGCTGCCGGTGGCGGTGGACGATCCGGGGAACCGCCGGGCCCGCGAGGAGGTCGCCTTCGGCAGCCTGCTGGCGGGGATCTCCTTCGGCGCCACCGGGACGCACCTCTCGCACGCCCTCCAGTACCCGATCGGCGCGGCCACCAAGACGCCGCACGGGCTCGGGACCGGGCTGCTGCTGCCGTACGTGCTCCGGGCGTGCCTGTCCGACGCCGGGGTCGCAGAGCGGGTCGCGGCGGTCGGCGGCGCGCTCGGCTCCACCTCGTCCACTGTGGACGACCGGGCCCGGGACGCCATCTCGTCGATCGCCGCGCTCAACCGCGCCATCGGCGTTCCCGCGTCGCTCCGGGAGATCGGGATCTCCCGTGAGCAGTTGCCGCAGCTGGCCGAGCTGGCGTCGCGCTCCACTCGGCTGATCGCGATCGCGCCGGTCCCGGTGGACCACGCCCTGCTGCTCGACATCCTCGACAACGCCTTCACCGGCGGTCCCACGGAACGGAGCGACCGATGACCTACCTCGCCGACCTCTTCATCGACGGCGTGTGGCGGCCCGGCGGTGGCGACGAGCGCTTCGACGTCGTCGACCCGTCCGACTCGACCGTCATCGCCCGCTTCGCGGCGGCCACCGAGGCCGACTGCCTGGCCGCGGTCGACGCCGCGGCGGGCGCCCAGGAGAGCTGGGCCGCCACCGCACCGCGCGAGCGGGGCGAACTGCTCCGCGCCGCCTACGAGGTGCTCACCGCCGAGGTCGAGCAGTTCGCCGAGATCATCGTCCGGGAGAACGGCAAGTCCTGGGCCGACGCGGTCGGGGAGGCGGGCTACGCCAAGGAGTTCTTCCGCTGGTTCGCCGAGGAGGCCGTGCGGATCCCGGGGGAGTACCGCCTCTCACCCGCGGGCGACAAGCGGATCATCGTCGACCGGCAGCCGATCGGCGTGTCCCTGCTGATCACGCCGTGGAACTTCCCGGCGGCCATGGCGACGCGGAAGCTCGCCCCCGCGCTGGCGGCCGGGTGCACGACGATCCTCAAGCCCGCCAGGGAAACCCCGCTGACAGCGGCGTACGTGGTCGACGTGCTGCGGCGCGTCGGGGTCCCCGACGGCGTCGTGAACCTGGTGACCCCGGTGCCGACCGGCCCCCTCGTGGCGAAGATGATCGACCGGCCGGAGGTGCGGAAGCTGTCGTTCACCGGTTCGACCGAGGTCGGCCGCGACCTGCTGCACGCGTGCGCCGACAGCGTGGTGAGCGCGTCGATGGAACTCGGCGGGAACGCGCCGCTGATCGTGCTCCCCGGAGCCGACATGGACGTCACCGTCGAGGGGACGATGACGGCGAAGATGCGCAACGGCGGCGCGGCCTGCACCGCGGCCAACCGGATCTACGTCCACAGCTCGCGGCACGACGAGTTCGTCGAGCGGATGAGCGCCGAGCTGGCCGCGCTGTCGGTCGGTCCGGGCCTCGACCGCTCGCGGCAGGTCGGGGCGCTCGTCTCCACCGCCGAACGGGACAAGGTCGCCGCGATCGTGGACACCGCCGTCGAGGAGGGCGCGACGCTCGTCCAGGGCGGCAAGTCCGCCGAACTCGGCGCCTTCTACGACGTCACCCTCCTGACGGACGTGCGGCACGGGTCGTCGATCAACACGGTCGAGATCTTCGGGCCCGTCGTCGCCGTCGTGCGGTACGACGACGTCGACGAGGTGGTGCGGATGGCGAACGACACCATCTACGGCCTGATGGCCTACGTGTTCGGCGAGGAACGCGAAGCCGTCGCCGTCGCCCGCCGCCTGGAGGCGGGCATGGTCGCGGTCAACCGCGGGGTCGTGAGCGATCCGGCGGCGCCGTTCGGCGGGGTGAAGCAGAGCGGGCTGGGCCGGGAGGGGAGTTCCGACGGGATCCTGGAGTTCCTGGAGGAGAAGTACATCGCCCTGAGCGCGACCCCCTAGGCGGTTTCAGCGGCACAGGGCGGTCTCCCGTTCCACGCGCGACAGCTTCTCGGGGTTGCGGACGGCGTAGAGGCCGGTGATCAGACCGTCTTCGATGCGCAGCGCCAGAACGGTGTCGACCTCGCCGCCCTGCCGCAGGATCAGCGCCGGGTGCCCGTTGACCAGGGCAGGCTCGAAGGTCGCCGTGCCGGCGAGCCTGCCCAGGCCGTGGGTGAGCAGGCGGGCCACCCTGTCCGCCCCCACCATCGGTCGCAGGATGGCCTGCCTGATCCCGCCGCCGTCGCCCAGGAGCACGACGTCCGGCGCGAGGACGTCCAGCAGGCACTGGAGGTCGCCGGTCTCGGTCGCCCGCCGGAAGGCCTCGAACGCGGCCCGGGTCTCGGTGGGGGACACGACCCCGCGCGGGCGGCGCGCGGCGACGTGGGCCCGCGCCCGGTGGGCGACCTGGCGCACGGCGGCCGGGCTCTTGTCGACCGCTTCGGCGATCTCGTCGTACCCGAGGTCGAAGACCTCGCGCAGCACGAACACCGCCCGTTCCGTCGGCGCGAGGGTTTCCAGCACCAGCAGCATCGCCATGGACACGCTCTCGGCCAGTTCGACGTCCTCGGCCACGTCGGGCGTTGTGAGCAAGGGCTCGGGCAGCCAGGTGCCGACGTAGGACTCCTTGCGGCGGCCGAGCGCGCGCAACCGGTCGAGCGCCTGGCGCGTGGCGATCCGGACCAGGTACGCGCGCTGGTCCCGCACGGTGTCGAGGTCGACGCCCGCCCACCGCAGCCAGGTCTCCTGGAGGACGTCCTCCGCGTCGGCGGCCGAACCGAGCAGCTCGTAGGCGACGGTGAAGAGCAGGTTCCGGTGGGCGACGAACGCCGTGGTGGCCGGGTTCGTGGTGCCGCCGGGATCTTCGTCCTCGGCCATGGTGACTCCTGTCCGCTCTTGCCCGTGTCACCCAGCAGACGCCGGACGCCCCCGTCCTGTGACAGCCGGCGTCCATGGCGGTCGTCACACGCCGGTGCTGTCACAGGGATCGCGGTGGCGGCATCTCGTGGTCGTCCAGCGCACCACCACGAGTGAGGACCAAGTCATGAACGCCCGATTCGACCTGACCGGCAACGAGATCGCCGCCCAGTTCGCCAAGCGCTTCTTCAACGCCGCCCTGGTGCTCGACCAGTCGTCGCTGCCGCGGCCCACCAAGGAGCTGGTGCTGTTGCGCGTCAGCCAGATCAACGGCTGCGGTTTCTGCGTCGACATGCACACCAAGGACGCCGCGGCCGCCGGGGAGACCCCGATCCGGCTCAACCTGGTCGCGGCCTGGCGCGAGGCCACCGTGTTCACCGACGCCGAGCGCGCGGCGCTGGCGCTCGCCGAGGAGGGCACCCGGCTCGCCGACACCCACCACGGCGTGTCCGACGAGACCTGGGCGGCGGTGCGCAAGCACTTCGACGACGACCAGGTCGCCGTGCTGGTCTGCGTGGTCGCCCTGATCAACGCGGCCAACCGGCTGAACGTGATCGTGCGCAACCCGGCCGGTTCCTACGAGCCGGGCATGTTCGCCGCCGCGCAGGGCTGAGCGGCGGTTCCGGGGCGGGCCGCTCACCCGAGCCGCGCGCCCCGGTACCGGTCCCTGACCTCGGGGAGCCGTCGGAAGCCCGCCGACTCGTAGGTGGCCACGGCACCGACGTTGGAGCTGGGCGTGCAGACGATCGCGCTCGACGAGCCCATCTCCCGGAGCGCCGCCGCCGCGGCGACGCAGATCGCCCTGCCGTGGCCGCGACCCCGGTGGTCCCGGTGCACGCCCATCGGTTCGAGCAGCCCCGGCCTGCCCGGACCGGCCGACCACACCGTCACCGTCGCCACCGCGTCGCCCCGGTCGTCGTACGCGAGCAGGCATCGCGCGTCGGAGTAGGGCGACGCGGCCGCCATCGCGCCCCAGTTCTCCTCGCTGAACGTCGACCGGTCGAACGCCGCCCGCTGCACGGCGCTCCGCACGGGGACCAGCTCCGGTCCGACCACCTCGATCCGCGGGCCGGGGTCCTCGACCGGCTCGGCGAGATCACGGCGCAGCGGTGACCACGGCTCATCGGTGCCCCAGCCCCGCTCGGCCAGCAGGTCTTGCAACAGGGCGTTGTTCGGCGCCTCGACGTTCACCTTCCCCGCCGGCAGCACACCGCGCTCCGGTTCGGTCAGGTCCTCCAGGAGCCGCCGGGCCAGGTCCGCGTCCCGGTGGGCGTCCGGAGCGATCGTCATCCGCAGCAGGTCCTCGCCGTCCAGCAGCCCGACGGCGAGGATCCGCCCGTCCCGGCTCCAGGTCCGGACCGCCGCGGCCATCGCCTTCGCACCGAACCGCCAGAACCAGCCCAGATCGCCGGGGTGCAACTGCGTCGGCGCCCCGTCGTGCTGCCACTCCCGCAGCGCGTCCACGGCCCTGCCCAGCCCGTCGACCCGCGGTTCCTCCAACACGATCGCCATACCCCGGATCACACACCACCGCGCCCGCGGTCCGCATCCGGTTTCCGGTCCGCCGGGGACGACGCCCGACGCGGACCGGTCGGGTCGACCTCGGCCGCGGCTGTCTTCCCGTCCAGCTCCCAGCCCTTCGCGTACGCCGCGGCGAAGAGGTCCTCGCCCAGCGCGGTCCGCCCGCGGCGGGTGAGGTCGCCGATCTGCCGGTCGGTGCGGTCGTGGGCGCCGCGCAGCCGGGAGGCGGCGCCGAGCAGGACGGCGGCCCCGTGGTGGTCGCCGTGCGCGTCGGCGAGCGCCGCCGCGTTCACCGCCACCAGCGACAGGATCGGCAGGTCCCGGGCCCTCAAGCCGGCGGCGTAGGCCACCTCCAGCGCCTCGGCCGCGCCCGCCAGGTCGCCCGACTCCAGGCAGAGCGAGGTCCGCACGCTGCCGATCAGCGTGCGCACGTGGTCGGCCGAGATCATCGCGCCGCCGTGCGGGCCGCGTTCGGCGTCGTCGAGCAGTTCGCGAGCCCGGTCGAGGTCGCCCAGCCGCACGCGGAACGCGGCTTCCCGAGCGTCGACCAGGACCAGCATCTCCTCGGAGGCGGCGCGCAGGGCCCGTTCGCGGGTCGAGTCGATCATGGTGATCGCCAGGTCGGTGTCACCTCGCCGCAGGTGCAGGTCGATCCAGCGCAGGTCGTTGTACACCTCGTCGCCGAGGCTGAGCGAGCCGAACTCGTCGGCCAGGGACCGGGCCTCGCGCAGGTCGGCCAGCGCGCCGTCGAGGTCGTCGTACTGGCGGGACTGGGCGCGCGTCTGGAGGGCGTCGGCCTGGCCCCAGCGGTCGCCGACCTGCCGGAAACAGGCCAGCGCCGCGTCCACGTCGGCGCGCATCCCGTCGAGTTCGCCCGCGTTCTCGGCGAACTGGGCCCGGAACAGCCGGGCCAGCCCCGAGAGCCAAACGTCCTCGCCGTCGGCCAGGCGGTCCATGATCGCGAGCCAGGTCCGGTCGTCGTGCAGGTGCGCGGCCAGCACGACGTGCGGGCTCGGCAGGTCCGGGTGGGCGAGCAGCCGGTCGGCCAGCTCCCGCCTCTCCGCGTCCGAGGTCGTTCCGGGCCGGTCCAGCAGCACGATCGCGTGCGCGAAGTCCCTGGCGGGCGACGGCTCGCCGCCGGGCACGGCCAGCGCCTCGCCCAGCCAGTAGCTCGCGTCGGGGTGCCTGCCGAGCATCTTCCAGTACCAGGTCAGGCTCAGGGCGAGGTCGACCGCCCCGGTGGCGTCGCCGGTCTCGCAGCGCCGGCGCAGGGCGACCAGCGCGTTGTCGTACTCGGCGCCGATGCCTCGGATGGCCGCCACCTGGTCGGGTCCGCGCAGCCGCGCGTCGTGCCACGCGACCAGTTCGGCGATGTGGTCCGCGGCCAGGTCCCGAACGGTGTCGAGAACGCCCGTCGCGGCCAGGCGGTCGGTGCCGTACTCGCGGATCGTCTCCAGCATCCGGTAGCGGCCGGGGTCGGGCGCGAGGTGCAGCAGCGACCGGTCGACCAGGCCCGCGAGCAGGTCGGGGACCTCGTCGACCGGGATCCCGGTGCCTGCGCGGAGCGCCACGGCCGAGGCCGGGGTGACACCGCCGGGCAGGACCGCCACGCGTTCGGCGAGCGTGCGCTCGTGCTCGCCCAGCAGGTCCCAGCTCCAGGCGATCACGGCGCGCAGCGTGCGGTGCCGGGGGAGCGCGGTGCGGCTGCCGGTGGTGAGCAGTCGGAACCGGTCGGAGAGCCCGTCGGCGAGTTCGGGCAGCGACAGCGTCCGCAGCCGGGCCGCGGCCAGTTCCAGCGCCAGTGGCATCCCGTCCAGGCCTCGGACCACGCGCAACACGTCGGGCAGCGTGGTGTCGTCGACGTCGAAGCCGGGACGCACGGCCGCGGCCCGCTCGGTGAACAGCCGCACGGACGCCGCGCGCCGGGCCTGGTCGACGTTGTCGTCGGGCTCCGGCAGTGCGAGTGGGCCGAGCGGCACCAGCGCTTCGCCGTTGACGGAGAGGGGTTCCCGGCTGGTGGCGAGCACGCGCAGGCCGGAGCAGCGAGGGAGCAGGGCCGCGACGAGGTGGGCCACCGCGTCGACCAGGTGTTCGCAGTTGTCGACCAGCAGCAGGCACTCCCGGCGGCCGAGCCGGTCCACCAGCAGGTCGAGTTCGTCGCCCTCGACCCGCGTCCGCGCCTCGAACACCGCGCCGCGCAGCCCGATCCCGGTGAGCACGGCGGCGCCGATCTTGGTCGGCTCGGTGACCGGGGCCAGGTCGACCATCCAGGTGCCGTCGCGGTGCTCGTGGCGGCGGGCGGCCTCCACGGCGAGGCGCGTCTTGCCCGCGCCACCCGGACCGACCACGGTGACCAGTCGTCCGGCGGCGAGCAGCGCGTCGATCCGGGCCAGGTCGTCGTCGCGGCCGATGAAGCTGGTCAGGGGCGCGGGCAGCGTGCTCGGCCTGGTGCGCGGGACCGTAGGCCGCTCGGCGCGCAGCAGGCGCAGGTGGCGCTCCCGCAGCGCGGCGCCGGGGTCGGTGCCGAGGACGTCGGCCAGGGCCTCGCGGACCCGTTCGTACAGGGCGAGTGCGTCGGCCTGGCGTCCCACGGCGGCGAGCCCGTCCATGAGCAGCGCGGCGGCGCGCTCGTGGACGGGGTGGTCGGCGAGCAGGGCGGTGAGGCGGGTGGTGGCCGT
>DATMCA010000364.1:0-3627 GCA_035559015.1 Umezawaea sp.
CGGCAGGCCGAGCCGGTCCGCGGCGAGGTCGCGCAGCGGCACGTCGTGCCAGCCGACGAGGCCGGTCGCGTCGTGCACCACGCCGTCCCGGTGGTCCAGCGGGCCGACGAAGCCGATGCCCACGCCGAGCAGGCGCTCGTCGGACACGTCGTTGCGGGAGCGCAGGACGTCGACCAGGTTGGCGAGCTCGTCGACGAACACGGCGGGCCCGAAGTCGCGGGGCAGCGCGGTGACCGTGCGGTCCACCACCGAGCCGGACAGGTCCGCGAGGACGACGCGCAGTTCGTCGCGTTCGACGGCCGCGCCGAGCGCGAACCTGCTGGACGACACCAGGCGGACGAGCGTCCGGGGCTTGCCGACGCCGACGTTGCGCCGCCCGGAGTCGATGAGGAGACCGTCGGCGATGAGCCTGCTGACGATCTTGGACACAGCTTGGGGGGTGAGCCCGCTCTGCTCGGCCAGTTCGACCCTGGTCATCGGCTCGCCGCGGCGAGCGAGTCCGAGCACCACCGCGTCGTTGTAGCCACGCAGGAACCGCAAGTTCGCCACGGCGCCATGATCGCATGAGTTGTCCGTTTTGGCTGGCGATTACACCACAGCGTTGCTTTAATACTCCACATGGCAGATGACCTCCGCACCGGCGTGATCGGGTACGGGATCGCGGGCCGCGTCTTCCACGCGCCGCTGATCGCCTCCACGCCCGGCCTCACCCTCTCCGCGATCGTGACCACCAACCCCGAGCGCCGCGAGCAGGCGGGCGCCGCGTACCCGGACGTCGACCTGCTCGACACCGCGGACGACCTCCTCGCGTCGGGCGTCGACGTCGTCGTGATCGGCACCCCGAACAAGACCCACGTGGACCTCGCGCTCGCCGCGATCGACCGGGGCATCGCCGTCGTCGTCGACAAGCCGTTCGCCCCGTCCGCCGGTGAGGCCCGGCGCGTCCTCGAAGCGGCGAAGGCGAAGGGCGTCCCGCTCACCGTCTTCCAGAACCGCCGCTGGGACAGCGACTTCCGGACCGTGCAGGAGGTCGTGCGGAGCGGCAAGCTCGGCAACCTCAGCCGGTTCGAGTCGCGCTACGAGCGCTGGGTCCCGGAGATCTGGGACAACTGGCGCGAGTTCGGCGCCCCCGAGGAAGCGGGCGGGCTGCTCTACGACCTCGGCGCGCACCTCGTCGACCAGGCCCTCCAGCTCAACGGGCCGGTCCGCAGCGTCTACGCCGAGCTGAACCGCCGCCGTCCCGGCGCGCTCGTGGACGACGACGTGTTCGTCGCCCTCACCCACACCAACGGCGTCCGCTCGCACCTGTGGGCCAGCGCCGCCGCCGCGAACAACGGCCCGCGCTTCCGCCTCCTCGGCGACCAGGCCGCGTTCACCAGCCACGGCATGGACGGCCAGGAGGACGCGCTGCTCGCGGGCAGGCGTCCCGGCCAGGACGGCTGGGGCGTCGAGCCGGAGTCCGCGTGGGGCTCGCTGGGCCTGCTGGACGACACGAAGCCGGTGCCGAGCGAGAACGGCGGCTACGAGCAGTTCTACGTCGAGCTCGTGGCGGCCCTGCGCGACGGCGGCCCGCTGCCCGTGGACCCCGAGACGGCCATCGCCGCGCTGGAGATCATCGAGGACGCGTTCGAGTCCGCGAACACCGGTCAGGTCGTGGCGGTGTGAGCGCCGAACTGCTCGCCGAACTGGCGGCCCAGGAAGAACGACTGCGGTTCACCCGCTTCGACAACGACACCGCCCTCGCCCTCGGCGCCCACCTGCTGGAGGCCGCGCGCGCCGAAGGCCTCGCCGTCACGATCTCCGTGCGGCGCAACGGGCAGCGGATCTTCCACGCCGCGCTGCCGGGGACGTCCGCGGACAACGACGACTGGATCGACCGCAAGACGCGGGTCGTCGACCGCTACGGGCGCAGCTCGTACTACGTGGGCACCCAGTTCAAGGTCGGAGGAAGTACCTTCGAGGAGTCGTCGAGGCTGGATCCCGGCCTCTACGCTGCGCACGGCGGCGTGTTCCCGGTGATCGTCGAAGGTGTCGGCCCCGTCGGCACGGTCGGCGTCTCCGGACTGCCCCAGGCGGAGGACCACGCGTTCGTCGTGGCCCAGCTGGAGAAGTTCCTCGGCTTACAGGAGGCGCAGTGACGCAGGAGCGGTACGGGGTCGACGACATCGACCTCGAACAGCCGAACCCGGCCAGGATGTACGACTACTACCTGGGCGGTGCGCACAACTTCCAGGCCGACCGGACGCTCGCCGAGCAGGCGATCCAGGTCATGCCGTGGATGCGCGCGGCCGTGCGGGCCAACCGAGCCTTCCTGGCGCGCGCCGTGCGCTTCTGCGTCTCGCAGGGCATCCGCCAGTTCCTGGACCTGGGGTCCGGCATCCCGACGGTCGGCAACGTGCACGAGGTCGCCCAGGGCCTGGCCCCGGAGAGCCGCATCGCGTACGTCGACATCGAGCCGGTCGCGTACGCGCACAGCAAGCACCTGCTGCGCGAGAACCCGAACGCCACCGTGACCAGGGCGGACCTGACCGTTTCGCAGGACGTCCTCACCGCGCCGACCGTGCTGGAGATGATCGACTTCAGCAAGCCGGTCGCCGTCCTCGCCGTAGCCGTCCTGCACTTCCTGCCGGACGAGCGCCGCCCCCAGGACGTCCTCGGCGCCTACCGCGACGCCGTCGTGCCCGGCAGCTACGTCGTGATGTCGCACGTGACGTCCGACCACAACCCCGAGCAGGCCGCGGGCGCGCTGGCGGTCTACAAGCGCTCCGCCAACCCGGTATACACGCGCAGCCACGCCGAGGTCAGCGCGATGCTCGACGGCTTGGAGCTGGTCCCGCCCGGTTTGGTCGACGCGACCCAGTGGCACCACGACCACACCCCCGAGCTCACCCAGCGGACCGAACACGTCGGCTTCTACGCGGCAGTCGCGCGGAGGGGCTAGGGAACAAGTAGCGTGGTTCCATGAGTGACACCGAAGTCCTTGAGCAGCGACTCCGTCTGGGCAACGGGTTCGGCCCGAACGACCAGGACCGGGTGGTCCACGCCCTGGCCAACCTCGCACCCCACCTGAACACCTGGCAGCCGGCGCAGGTCGACCTGGCCCTGTCGGTGAAGGAACGCGGGCAGAAGGACCAGAAGGTCACGTTCGAGGCGTTCCTCTCCGGCTGGCCGCCCTTCGTCGCCACGTCGCACGAGGCGGAGCTGGACACCGCGCTGACCGAGGTGCGCAAGGAGATGATCCGCCAGATCGAGGACGCCAAGTCCCGCCGCGAGCCCCGCAAGCACGACAAGCAGAAGCCCGGCGCCTAGCAGAGTGGACGAGGGGCGTGGGCCGCGGCCCACGCCCCTTTTCGCTGCCCTGACCAGCCTGGACCGGGGTCTACGCGCGGCGGCCTCGTTGTGCGGCGACGGCTCCGGCGCCGATCACGAGCAGCAGCACGGCCAGGCTCCAGCGGCGCTTGGTCTCGGTGCGGTGGTCCGACAGGGCGACCACCTCCTCCACCGGGCGCTGCACCTCGAACGCCGGCCTCGGCGGGGCCGGGGGTGAGGCCGTCGTGGCCGGGGGTGGCGGGTTCGGGGCCGCGGCGGCCTGGGCAGCTCGTTCGGTCGTCGTGGTCGGCGGCGGTG
>DATMCA010000365.1:0-3229 GCA_035559015.1 Umezawaea sp.
ACCGCAGACGACTGGCCCTGCTGGCCGACCTGCTGCCCGCCCACCTCGACACCGCCACCCAGACCGTCCGCCGCGACTGCCTGGCCCTGCTGGACCTGCTCGCCGCCGCACCCCGCACCCTGCTCCAGGACGTGCTCTCCCTGCCCGGCGTCGAACCGTGGCTCGCGGCCCGCCCGACCGAGATCTCCGCCGCCGGGCTGGGCGGCCTGCTCGCCGCCGCCCAGGCGGGCCGAACCGAACCGGTCGTCCCGTGGTCGGGGGTGGTCGCCCCGCTGCACCTGGGCAGGCTCGTCGTGAGCGGCGGCATCGGCACCGTCACGGTCGCCGAGGACGGCGGCACGCGGATCACCACCAGCGGCGGCACCGTGGAGTTCGACCCGCTGCTCATGCAACGCGCGGCGCCGCAGCCGATGCTCTCCGGGACAACGCTTTCCTTCGTGCTCCCCCAGACCAGGCACAGCGGTTTCGTGCTCGACGGCTTCGACACCCGCCTCACCGACGGCGCGCTGCCGATCGAACGGCTGGACTCCGGTCAGCCCCGAGCCCGCACCTGGGTCGAACTGGTCGACTCCGGGTCGTGCCTGCTCTCGTTCCTCGACCCGGCAGCGGGGAACCAGGTGGACCGCACCCTGCGGGTCCTGGTCCCCCACCACCAGCCGGACGGACGGCGGTTCGGCCTGCCCCAGCGCGAGATGATCAGCTCCTCGGAGGAGTCCACGGTCGGGGCGTTCGGCATCAGCCTCGGTGACGAGACGCCGCTGCGGATCGCCGAGGCGATGGTGCGCGAAAACGCCCGCACCAGGCTGCGGATCCTGCTGTGGGAGCGCGCCCTGCACGGGCCGGACCGCGCCCGCTACGACACGCCGTGGCACCGCGACCCCGTCCCCATCAGCGGGCTGGTTTCGGGGATCGCGGCGTTCACGCTGGTCAGCTCCTTCCACCACGCCGCCTGGGCCGCCGTCGCCGAGCACCGGTGGCCGACCGAGCGCCTGGGCACCCGCGGCCCCGCCGAGGTCGACCTGGCCCGCGCCACGATCAGCCGGAGCGCCGAGGTGCTGCGAGCGATCGGGCAGGCGCTCGGCGGTGACGAACTCCTGCCGTCCGGCAGGCGGTTCCTCTCGATGGCTTACGACGTGGTGTCCACGCGGCGGGCGGACCACCCCTGAGCCGACCGGGTCCGGTCAGCGCCGGGTCCACTTCTGGTTGGTCTGGCCGTTGCACGGCCACGGTGCGGTGCGGGTGCCGTTCGCGGTGCCCTGGCCCATGGCGTCGAGGCAGAGGCCCGACTGGGCGTTGGTGAGGGAGCCGTCGGTGTTGAGCGTCCACTGCTGGTTGGTCGCGCCGGTGCACGGGCGGGCCAGGGTGGTAGTGCCCTGCGTCGTGCCCTCCAGGCAGGTCGACGAGTCGGTGCGGAGTTCGCGCGCCGACGTGGTGGTCCAGCGCTGGGTGGTGGAGCCGTTGCAGTCCCAGAGCTGGGTGGTGCCCGAACCCGTGACGTCGAGGCAGCGGCCGGACTGGGTGCCGACCAGCGCGGTCCCCGTGGTCGGGGTGCCGGACAGCAGGGCGGCCAGCGGCGGGTACCAGCGGCTCTCCATCTTGCGGATGCCGGTGCTGTCGTTGGGGTGCACGCCGTCGTAGGTGTCGGTCGCCGTGCTGAAGCCGGTCCACTGGTCGACCACGGTGATCGGTGAGCGGGCCGTGGTGTTGGCCGACGCCCAGCCGGGGATGGCGTTGTTCAGGTCCACGACCCGTTGGGCGCACGCGGTGCAGCCGCTCGGGTTCATCGGGATGATCTGGGCGACCAGGAGCTTGGTGCCGGGGTTGCTCGCGCGCATCTGGCCGAGGAGCTTGGTGTAGGCGTTGAGGATCGTGGCGGCGGGGATGCCGTTCCACACGTCGTTGGTGCCGAGGTGCATGAGGACGACGTCCGGCAGCGTGGCGGAGAGCCAGCCGGGCAGCTGGTTCTCGTCGGCGATCCTGGTGGCCAGGAACCCGCCGTGGCCCTCGTTCTCGCCGTCGTAGGTGAAGCCGCAGCCCTGGGCGGGCAGGGTGCCGACGAAGTCGGTGTTGGTGAGACCGGAGCTCTGCAGGTGCTGCCACAGCAGGGCGCGCCAGCAGCCGGGTGAGCCGGTGATCGAGTCGCCGAGGGCCATGATCCGGACGGGGGCGGCGGCCGAGGCGGGGAGTGCGGGCGTCAGGCAGGCCAGGAGTGCCAGCAGGACGGCGAAGAGCGCTTTCATGGAACACCTTCCATCGCAGGGGTGCGATTCCTCGCCACGGGAAATAGTGGTGAGCCGGCAGGCAATTCCAGGTTAAGCGGTTAATTGCGAGACGACAAGGCCTGGTCGGAAACCGGTCCGGTGCTCGACCTCGGCACCAGCTCGGGGTCCGAGGTCTTGACGTGCCGGGGCTCGCCGCCGCCGATCACGTCGAGCAGCAGGCGCACGGCGGTCGCCCCGCGTTCCGCTATCGGCCTGCGCACGGCGGTCAGCGCGGGACGCACCAGCCTGCACAGCGCCGAGTCGTCCCAGGCGACGATCGACAGCCGGTCCGGCACGGGGATGCCGAGCTCGTGGGCCACGGCCAGCGCCGACACCGCCATCACGTCGTTGTCGAACACCATCGCGGTGGGCGGCTCCGAGCCGGTCAGCACCCGGCGGGTGACGCGGGCGGCGGCCTCGTCGGAGTAGTCGGCGTGCACGGCGCGGGCCTCGCTCAGGCCGAGGCGGGCGGCGGCCTCGGTGAAGGCCTTCGACCTGATCCTGGTGTGCACGAACGTGTCCGGCCCGGCGACCCGGACGATCCGGCGGTGGCCCAGCGCCACCAGGTACTCGACGACCTCGGCCACGGCGGACTCGTCGTCGGTCCACACGCACGGCAGGTCCGGCAGCACCGGTTCGGCGAGGACCACGGTCGGCAGCCCGAGTTCGCGCACGAGGTCCACGCGCGGGTCGTCGGCGCGCAGGTCGGCCAGCAGCACACCGTCCACGCGGCGACCCGCCCACCAGCGGCGATAGGCCTCCAGCTCGGCGGTGGCGTCGTCGGTGACCTGGAGCAGCAGCGCCGTGGGGCCGTCGGCCAGCGCGTCCTGGATCCCGGCGATCAACTGCACGAAGAACGGCTCGACGCCGAGTTCGCGGGCGGGCCGGTCGACCACGAGCCCGATCGCGTTGGCCCGGCCGTCGGACAGGGAGCGGGCCGCGCTGCTGGGCACCCAGCCGAGCCGGTC
>DATMCA010000366.1:0-12438 GCA_035559015.1 Umezawaea sp.
CCCAGTTCCACCCCGCGCATTCCCGTCCTCGCCCTGCCCTGGACCAACCACCCCGCCCTGGACCAACCCACCCCACCCACACCAGCCCACCCCCAACATGGCCGGCCCCCGAACCCCCACCCAACAAGACCCACCAAAAAGACCCACCGCCACGACCCCCACCCGTCGCAGCCGTACGCTTCCCCCCGTGCAACGCTGGCGAGGGCTAGATCACCTACCGGGCGGCTGGGGTCGCTGCGTCGTCACCATCGGCGTCTTCGACGGGGTCCACAAGGGGCACCAGGCCCTGATCAACCGGGCCGTCGAACTTGCCCACCAGCGGGGTGTTCCGAGTGTCCTCATGACTTTCGACCCCCACCCCTCCGAGGTCGTCCGGCCCGGCAGCCACCCCGCCCAGCTGACCACCCTCCGCAGGCGGGCCGAACTGGTCGAGCGCCTGGGTGTCGACGTCTTCTGCGTGCTCCCCTTCACGGTCGAGCTCTCGCGGATGCCGGCCAACGAGTTCGTCCACGAGGTCCTGGTCGAACGGCTCCACGCGGCGGCTGTCGTGGTGGGTGAGAACTTCACGTTCGGTCAGAAGGCGGCGGGGAACGTGGACCTGCTGCGGCACCTCGGTCAGAGGTTCGGTTTCGTCACCGAAGGAGCGGATCTAGTGACAGACACCCAGTCGGGCGACAACGCGGTGACCTTCTCCTCCACCTACATCCGCGCGTGCATCGACGCGGGTGACGTGTCCGCCGCGGCGGCGGCGCTGGGGCGGCCGCACCGGCTCGAAGGCATCGTCGTGCGGGGGGACGGCAGGGGGCGGGAGCTGGGGTTCCCGACCGCCAACCTGTCCATGACCAGGTTCGCCGCGGTGCCCGCCGACGGCGTCTACGCGTGCTGGTTCATCCACGCGGACGGGCGCAGGCTGCCCGCGGCCGTGTCGGTGGGGACGAACCCGACCTTCTCCGGGCGGGAACGCCGGGTGGAGGCGTTCGTGCTCGACATCCAGGAGGACTTCTACGGCCAGCGGGTGGCGCTCGACTTCGTCACGAGGGTCCGGGGTCAGCTCAAGTTCGACAGCGGCGAAGCGCTCGTCGTCGAGATGCACCGCGACGTGGACAAGGTCCGAGCGCTGCTGGAACAAGGCTGAAAGCGCCCTTGCGGCGCGTTCCGACCTGGCAAGATGCCTCAGGGAACGGTGTGGAAGGACAAGGAGGGGCGCGGCAGGTGGAGGACCACAAGATCGTCCAGCGCAACATCGCGTTGCAGCGGGAGTGGTACGGGGAGCCCCTGGGTGACCGGGTGCGCCGACTGGTGGTCGCCTTCCGGGTCTCGCAGGCCCAGCTCGCCGAGGTGCTGGGGATCAGCGCGCCCATGCTCAGCCAGGTGATGTCCGGCCGTCGGGCGAAGATCGGCAACCCGTCCGTCCTGGCCCGGATGATCATGCTGGAGCGCAAGGTCCTCACGCCCGACGTGGCGACCGGCGCGCCCGAGGCGCTCCAGCGCGCCCTGGAGGACGTGCGGCTCTCGAAGCCGACGGTGAGCCGCGACTCGCTGCCGGTCAACGGCGCGGACAACGAGGCCCTCGTGCTCGCGGGCCTCCGCCGGATCGCGGACCGCCGCGACCTGTCGCAGGCGGCCGACGTGCTCGGCGAGGACTTCCCCGTGTTGTCTGAACTGCTCCGCAGGGCCGCCAAGGGTCGCTAAAACGGGTGGACTCGTCGTCACCCGCTGTTCCACAATCACCTCGTGCCGTGAGTCGCCGTAGTGCGGTCGAGCACGCCGGGCGCTCCAGTCGGGTGCACGCCTGGTAACCTCGACAGTTGGGTCTGGCTGCGTTCCGTGGCGGCCAGTACCGACTAACCCCATCCGGATCTCTGGTGGGGCCGCACGGAACCGAACACGCACAAGGAGAAACACCTAGTGGCACTGACCACTGACCAGAAGAAGACCATCCTGACCGAGTACGGCGTCCACGACACGGACACCGGCTCCGCCGAGGCCCAGATCGCCCTGCTGAGCAAGCGCATCAGCGACCTGACCGGGCACCTCAGGACCCACAAGCACGACCACCACTCGCGTCGCGGGCTGCTGCTGCTGGTCGGCCGTCGCCGCCGGCTGCTCAACTACCTCGCGAAGGTGGACATCAACCGCTACCGCTCGCTCATCGGGCGACTCGGTCTGCGTCGTTGACACGCACCGAGGGGGAGTGACCGGCTTCGGTCACTCCCCCTCGGCGTACACCCCGGTTCAGGTGTAGAACCAGAGCCGGGTAGATCCAAAGAGGAACCAACAGGGCCAGCACGCCGCGAAACGGGACGACCAGTTCGCCGGTCCTCGGTAGTGGTTCCCTGGACGGGCTGAGCGCCAAGGGGCGCTCGCGAAACGCCAGGGGACTTCGATCGAAGACCGGCCTCGTCCGAACCGCGATCCCGCGCCCGAGCGCGCTGCGGCCAAAAGACGAACGAGGAGTTCACTGCATGACTGAAGTAGAGGTCCACGAGACCGCCGCCGTGATCGACAACGGCAAGTTCGGCACCCGCACCATCCGCTTCGAGACCGGCCGCCTGGCCCGTCAGGCCGCGGGCAGCGTCGTCGCGTACCTGGACGACGAGACCATGCTGCTGTCCGCCACGACGGCGTCGAAGCACCCCAAGGAGCACTTCGACTTCTTCCCCCTCACGGTGGACGTCGAGGAGCGCATGTACGCCGCGGGTCGCATCCCCGGCTCGTTCTTCCGCCGCGAAGGTCGCCCGTCGACCGACGCGATCCTGACTTGCCGCCTGATCGACCGGCCGCTGCGTCCGTCCTTCGTGGACGGTCTCCGCAACGAGATCCAGGTCGTCATCACGGTGATGAGCCTCAACCCGCAGGACCTGTACGACGTCGTGGCGATCAACGCCGCGTCCGCGTCGACGCAGCTCGCGGGTCTGCCGTTCTCCGGCCCGATCGGTGGCGTCCGCGTCGCCCTCATCGAGGGCCAGTGGGTCGCGTTCCCGACCTACGAGCAGCTGGAGAAGGCCGTGTTCGACATGGTCGTCGCCGGCCGTGTGGTCGGTGACGACGTCGCGATCATGATGGTCGAGGCCGAGGCCACCGACAACGTGATCGACCTGATCGGCGAGGGCGCGACCGCCCCCACCGAGGAGGTCGTGGCCGCGGGTCTCGAAGCCGCGAAGCCGTTCATCAAGGTCCTCGTCGAGGCGCAGGCCGAGCTGGCCCGCGTCGCGGCGAAGGAGACCGGCGTGTTCCCGACGTACCCGGCCTACCAGCCGGACGCGTTCGCTGCCGTGGAGGAGGCCGCTTCCGCGGACCTCGCCAAGGCGCTGACCGTCTCCGGCAAGGCCGAGCGCGAGTCGGGCATCGACGAGGTCAAGGCCGCCACGCTGGAGAAGCTCGCCACCGCGTTCGAGGGTCGCGAGAAGGAGATCGGCGCGGCGTTCCGCTCGCTGAACAAGAAGCTCGTGCGCCAGCGCATCCTGCGCGACAACATCCGCATCGACGGCCGCGGCCTGACCGACATCCGTTCGCTGGGTGCCGAGGTCGCGCTGATCCCCAGGGCCCACGGCTCCGCGCTGTTCGAGCGGGGCGAGACCCAGATCCTGGGTGTCACCACGCTGAACATGCTCCGCATGGAGCAGCAGATCGACTCCCTGACGCCGGAGACGCACAAGCGCTACCTGCACCACTACAACTTCCCGCCCTACTCGACCGGTGAGACCGGCCGGGTCGGTTCGCCGAAGCGCCGCGAGATCGGCCACGGCGCGCTCGCCGAGCGGGCGTTGATGCCGGTGCTGCCGAAGCGCGACGAGTTCCCCTACGCGATCCGCCAGGTCTCCGAGGCGCTGAGCTCCAACGGCTCCACCTCGATGGGCTCGGTCTGCGCGTCGACCATGTCGCTGCTGAACGCCGGTGTGCCCCTCAAGGCGCCGGTGTCCGGCATCGCGATGGGTCTCGTCTCCGACGAGGTCGACGGTGAGACGCGCTACGTCGCCATCACCGACATCCTCGGCGCCGAGGACGCGTTCGGCGACATGGACTTCAAGGTCGCCGGCACCAAGGAGTTCGTGACCGCGCTCCAGTTGGACACCAAGCTGGACGGCATCCCGTCCGAGGTGCTCCGCAAGGCGCTGGGTCAGGCGCGCGACGCGCGCCTGACCATCCTGGAGGTCATGGCCGAGGCCATCGACGCCCCGGACGAGATGAGCCCGTTCTCCCCTCGCGTCACGTCGGTGAAGATCCCGACGGACAAGATCGGCGAGGTCATCGGCCCGAAGGGCAAGATGATCAACTCGATCACCGAGCAGACCGGTGCCGACATCTCGATCGAGGACGACGGCACGATCTACGTCGGCGCGGCGGACGGCCCCTCGGCCGAAGCGGCGATCGACATGATCAACGCGATCGCCAACCCGCAGCTCCCGAAGGTCGGCGAGCGCTTCCTGGGCACCGTGGTGAAGACCGCGGCGTTCGGCGCGTTCGTCTCCCTGCTGCCGGGTCGTGACGGTCTGGTCCACATCTCCAAGCTCGGTGGCGGCAAGCGCATCGGCAAGGTGGAGGACGTGGTCAAGGTCGGCGACAAGCTCCGCGTGGAGATCGCCGACATCGACCAGCGCGGCAAGATCAGCCTCATCGTGGTCTCCGAGGAGACCGCGGCCCCCGAGGCTGCTCCGGCCGACGGTGCGGACGGTGCCGACGCCCCTGTTCCCGCGGAGTCCGCGGCTCAGTGACGATCAGCGACATGGCGGCGGCCGCGAGTGCTACTGGCACTCGCGGCCGTCCGCGTCTGGCCACCCCCGGCCATCTCCAGAAGCCGGGTACGACGCGTCAGCTCGAACCGTCGGTGCGCCGCAGCGTGCTGCCGTCGGGCCTGCGCGTGATCACCGAACAGATCCCCACGGTGCGTTCGGCGTCGGTCGGCCTGTGGGTGCAGGTCGGCTCGCGCGACGAGCGCCCCGAGGTCGCGGGGGCGGCGCACTACCTGGAACACCTGCTGTTCAAGGGAACCGCGAACCGCACCGCGGCGGCCATCGCCGAGGAGATCGACGCGGTCGGTGGTGAGCTCAACGCGTTCACCGCGAAGGAGCACACCTGCTACTACGCCCACGTCATCGACGAGGACCTGCCGCTGGCGATGGACCTCGTGTCGGACGTGGTGTTCGAGGCGCTGTGTGAGGAGCGCGACTTCGAGACCGAACGCGGAGTCGTGCTCGAAGAGATCGCGATGCGCGACGACGACCCGGAAGACCTGCTGCACGACGCGTTCTCCGAAGCCCTGATGGGCGGGCACGTCCTGGGCAAGCCGGTGCTGGGCACCGAGGAGTCCATCGGCGCGATGAGCCGCGACGCGCTGTTCACGTTCTACAAGCGCCGCTACACGCTGCCGAAGATGGTGCTCGCGGTCGCGGGCAACGTCGAGCACAACCAGGTGATGCGCTTGGCGCGCAAGGCCTTGGGCGACCGACTGCGGCGGGAGAGCAGTCCGGTCGCACCGCGCACCGGCAGGGCGCGCATCACGCCGTCCAGCAAGCTGGTGCTGCACACCGACGACACCGAGCAGGCGCACCTGATGCTGGGCGTCCGCGCGCTGGACCGGCACGACGAGCGGCGGTTCGCGCTCAACGTGCTCAACGCGGCGCTGGGCGGCGGCATGAGTTCCCGGCTGTTCCAGGAGGTCCGCGAACGGCGGGGCCTGGCGTACCAGGTGTACTCGTCGATCGGGTCCTATGCGGACACCGGCAGCCTGTCCGTCTACGCGGGCTGCCAGCCGGACCGGCTCGGCGACGTCGCGGGCGTGATCCGCGAGGTGCTGCACCAGGTCGCCGACGAGGGCCTGTCGGACGCGGAGGTGGCCCGCGGCAAGGGCCAGCTGCGCGGCGGGCTCGTGCTCGGGCTGGAGGACACCAGCTCGCGGATGTCCCGCATCGGCAAGGGGGAGCTGAACTACAGCGACTACCTGTCGGTGGACGACACCCTCGCCAGGATCGACCAGGTGACCGCCGCGGACGTGGCCCAGCTGGCGAAGGAACTGCTCCGACGGCCGGTCGCGGCCGCCGTGGTCGGCCCGTACGACCACGCCGACGACCTGCCGTCCCAGGTACACGAGGTGATCTCTTGACGAAGCGTTCCGAGTCCGACGGGCCACTGCGCGTCGGCGTGATCGGCGCACTGGGCCGGGTCGGCGCCGAGGTGTGCGCCGCGGTCGAGGTGAGCGGCGACCTGGAGCTGGTCGCCAGGATCGACGCGGGCGACGAGCTGTCGACCCTGGTCGACGCGCGCGCCGAGGTGGTCGTCGACTTCACCCACCCCGACGTCGTCATGGACACGCTGCGGTTCTGCGTGGACAACGACGTGCACGCCGTCGTCGGCACCTCCGGGTTCGACGCGGCGCGGTTGCAGACGCTGGCGGAGTGGCTGGAGGGCAAGCCGGAGCTGGGCGTGCTCATCGCGCCGAACTTCGCGATCGGCGCCGTGCTGTCCATGCGCTTCGCCGAGATCGCCGCGAAGTACTACGAGTCGGCGGAGGTGGTCGAGCTGCACCACCCGCGCAAGGCGGACGCCCCGTCGGGCACCGCCGCGCACACGGCCCGGCTCATCACCCAGGCCCGACAGGCCGCCGGGATGGCCCCGATGCCGGACGCCACCACCCAGGAGGCCGACGGAGCCCGTGGGAACCTCGTGGGGGACGTGCGGGTGCACTCGCTGCGCATCGCGGGCCTGATCGCCCACCAGGAGGTCGTGTTCGGCACCGAGGGCGAGACGCTGACGCTCCGGCACGACTCGCTGGACCGGAAGTCCTTCATGCCCGGTGTGCTGCTGGCCCTGCGGTCGATCCACGACCACCCCGGCCTGTCGGTGGGGCTCGACGAGTACATGGACCTGTAGTCGCGTGAAGACGCGCACCGTCGCCCTGCTGCTGACCGCCGTGCTGGCGGTCTACTTCGTGCTGCTCGGCGGCAAGGGCGTGCTGCTGATCGGCACCGGCGACCCGGTGGCCGTCGGGCTCGGCGTCGGTGTGCTGATCCTGCCGCTGATCGGCGCGTGGATCGCCTGGACGAACCTGCGGTTCGGTCTGAAGACGGAGAAGATGGCCCGGCAGCTCGCCGACGAGGGCGGGCTGCCGGACACGAGTTCACTGCCCCGCAGGCCGTCCGGGCGCGTCGACCGCGACGCGGCCGACGCGTGGTTCGAGGAGCGCCGGGTCAAGACGGAGGCCGAGCCGGACGACTGGCGTTCGTGGTTCCGGCTCGCGCAGGCCTACGACCTCGCCGGGGACCGCGGCCGGGCTCGCGAAACGATGCGCAGGGCGATCACGCTGTACGGCTGATCGCCTTTGCCCGTCTCATTTGGAATTCTCCCGCCGGTCCTTCCAGCGCCTGCCCGGTCCGTGTCGCCGTGATGGTTGGCCACCGGTCCCACGTCGCCGTACCCCCTCTGACCGGTGACGGAACGGCGGCGGGCGGTCACGCCGTGCCCCTGACCGGGCGGAAAGGAACCAGCTTCGTTCCGCACCGATATCGGGCAATCACACTGAGTGGGAAATTCCGGAAGATCTCGTGTTTATAGGCCGGATGAATTCTTGTTCATCCGGCCTTCACTCGTTTGCGACTTGGTTTGTCCGGTGGACAGTTCGTATCGTAACGGTGTTGGCTTTCGATGGAAGGGCACACCCGTGGGTACCCGAGTGCGGCTGCTCGTCGCGTTCCTGGTCATCGCTACGGCTCTCGGAGTGTCGATCGTCTTGACCTGACACTCCTCAGCCCAAGGCCGCGCGATCGCGGCCGTCGGCGTGGTCGTACACGTTCGCCCAGTGCGTGAAGACCTCGCGTGACTCCTCCGCGCTCAACGCGAGCGCGTCCAGCGCGGAGAGCTTCTCCCGGTGGAAGGTGATGGCCTGCTCCTCCTCCAGGAACACCGTCGTCAGGTCGGACTCCGCGTACGCCACCGGTTTCGCGTTGCGGGTGAACGTCATCAGCGCCGACGGGTAGCGCAGCGCGGGGTGCCCCGGCGCGGAGAACGGGACGACGCGCAGGGTCACGTGCGGCCACCCGCACATGAACGCCAGCCGCATCATCTGGTCGTGCATGGTCCGCTCGCCGCCCACCACGAGCCGCAGCGCCGCTTCGTGGACGTAGAACGTGGACCGGGCGTTCTCCTGCGACCGCAGGTGTTCCTGGCGGTCGAGCCGCCCCTTCATCACGTCGTCGACGACGTCGAACGCGCCCGTCGTCTCCAGCAGCGCCCGCGCGTACGCCACGGACTGGAGCAGACCGGGGATCACCATGGTGTCGTAGCTGGTGAGCGTCAACGCCGACCGCTGGTGCATCACCTGGCACAGCAGGCCGTCCGAGGTGATCCCGGCGTGCCGCCGGACGAAGTAGCCGATGTCCGGCTCCTGCGCGAGCCGCATGACGCGCTCGCGGGTCGCCTTGTCCGCGCCGCTCTTGCCGAGGAACGTGCCGATCTCCCAGTCGCTGGTGCCGCGCCACCCCTTCTCCAGCTTGCTCAGCTTGGCCGTCGACCACTCCAGCTCCTCGCAGAACGCGGTGCCGCGCAAGCCACCCCGCTTGCGCGCCTGGCGCAGTTCCTGGCCGAGCTCCCGGCTCTGCGCGGTGGTGAAGCGCGCGGGCGGCTTGTCATCCGTCTCCATGACGCTCGAAGGTAGTGCCCTCGGCGGGGTGGAACAGGCTGCCAGGCAAGGGATTCCGCCCCAAGGGAGTACCTCCGGGACCTTGTTGGCCGTGGGTCCGAGGTCAGTGCAGCCAGCCCGCCACCAACGCCGGCGACGCCGCCAGGACGGTGAACCGGGCGAAGCGACCCGCGGCGCCGGTGGCGACGAACAGCGCCGTCGACATGCCCGCCAGACCGGCCAGCACGGTGGTGAACATGAACGGCGGCAAGCCGATCACCGAGCTGACCGCGTGCGTGCCGAACATCCAGTGCGGGTGCCGGTGGCAGCGGACGCGGACGCTCTCCAACCGGGCCTTCCACCTCAGCTTGAACTCCGAGGACGGCTTCTCGGCCTTCTCCTTGCGGCGCAAGAAGGCCGGCAGGTGCAGCGACCCGCGCGCGGCGAAGAAGTACACCAGCTTGCCGAGCACCTGGCCGCCCGCCACCGCGAGCCCGATCCACCAGCACGAGATGTGCGGCTGCTGGGTCACCAGGCCGATCACGAACAGCTCGATGCTGATCACCGGGAGGATCGCCGACCCCAGTGCTACGCCGAACGTGAGGGACAACCAGGCTAGGACCACTTGATCGAGGCTAGCGGGCGATCAGTGTTGCAGCAGTAGGGCTAGACCCCCGGTCACCCGGATTTCGCGCAATGGACGCCCGGCGGCGTCCAGCGTTCGCACGGTGCCGTCCGGCGCCCAGCCGATGCGCGTGTAGAACGACTTCGAAGCCGCGTCCGCTTCCGGGATCCACGCCACCGCACGGGTCGCGCCCTGTTCGCGCAGAGCGTGCGCGGCCGTGGCGACGAGCCGCCCGCCGTGCCCGCGCCGACCCCAGCGGGGCTCGACGAGCAGGCTGCTGACCAGTGCGGTCGTCTCCGCGTCGGCGGGCAGCGAGCCGTCGGCGTTCCGCACCTCCTGGTCCGGCGCCGATCCAGCCACGACGAACCCGACGATCCACTCGCCCTCGGTCGCCAGGAACACGTGCGCGTGCTCGACGGCGTCCGCCCACGCCCGTTCGGCCTCGGCGAAGTCGAACGCCTCGAACACCTCGGGCGGCAGCAGACCCTCGTACGCCGTGCGCCAGGTGTCGAAGTGGATGCGGGTGATCACCGCGACGTCGTCGGACTGTGCGGGGCGCACCGCGGCATCGGCCATGGGGGAAATCTAGTGGTCCGATCCCCCGGCGTTCCGCTCGGTGCCCGGAGGGGCCCCGCACGCGGTCGACGTCCTGCTCACCGGTCCTCCCGGCCGATCAGACCCGCCTCGTGGGCGAGGACGGCGGCCTGCACGCGGTTGCGCACGTCCAGGCGGTCCATCACCGACGTCATGTACGCCTTCACCGTGCCCTCCACCAGGTGCAGGCGGCGGCCGATCTCGGCGTTCGACAGGCCCGCGCCGACGAGTGCGAGGACGTCGCGCTCGCGAGCGGTGAGCTCGTCGACGCGGGCTCGGGCGGCGGTGGCGCGGGTCAGGCGACCGCCGTGGAGTTCGGCGATCACCCGCTGGGCGATCCGCGGCGACAGGTACGCGGCGCCGTCGGCGACGGCGTGGACGCCTGCGAGCAGTTCGCGCGGATCACCCGCCTTGAGCAGGAAACCGCTCGCGCCGCCGCCCAGCGCGCGGGCGATGTACTCGTCCTCGCTGAACGTGGTGAGGATGACGACCCCGGCGTCCGGGACGAGCCGGTGGACCTCGTCGGCCGCGTCCAGGCCGTCGAGCACCGGCATCTGCACGTCCAGCAGCACCACGTCGGGGCGGTGCGCGACGGCCAGGTCGACGGCTTCCCGACCGTTCGCGGCCTCGGCGACCACCTCGATCCCCGCGTCGGTCCCCAGGATCGCGCGGATGCCCGCCCGCACCACGCCCTCGTCGTCGGCCAGCAGGACTCGGATCACCCGGCGTCCCTCCGCATCGTCGCCACCACGGCGAACCCGCCGTCCGGTCGGGGCGCCGCGTCCAGGGTGCCGCCCGCCGCCCGGACCCGTTCGGCGAGGCCGGTCAGACCGTGGCCGCCCGTCGGCGTGCCGGGCGAGGACGACGGTCCGTTGACGACGCTCACGACGAGGCTCGTGGGCGTGCGCCGGACGCGGACCTCGACCGGGGCGCCGGGGGCGTGCTTGGCGGCGTTCGTCAGGGACTCCTGCACGACCCGGTACGCCGTGCGCGAGTCCGTCCGCTCGCCCACGAGCCGAACGTCCATCCCGGACGCGACCGACCGGTCCACCAGGGACGCCAGGTCCTCGGTGTCGTCGCGCAGCAGGCCGATGATCTCGCGCAGCCGTTCCGTCGCGTCGGACGTGCTGGCCCGCAGCTCGCCGATCGCCCGGCGGTGCGGTTCGGGGAGGTCCGGCGACAGTTCGAGCGCTCCCGCGCGCAGGGCGATCAGCGTCAGCTCGTGGCCCAGCGAGTCGTGCATGTCCCTGGCGATGCGCGTGCGCTCCCGCGAGCGGGCCTGGCGGGCGTCCTGGCGGAGCCGGTCGGCCAGTGCGAGGTGCTGGCGGCGGTAGCGCCCGACGAACCACGGCAGCAGCACCGTGAACGCCAAGGCCACCGGGGCCTCCGCCCAGTTCCACGGTTCCCGCGCCAGCAGCGCCGTGCACACCGCGCCGACGACCGCGGCGACTATCAGCGGCCGGGTGTCCTCGGTCCGGCGGCCCACCAGGTAGCCCGGCACGACCAGCGCCAGGCCGAGCAGCGCCCTGGCGGGCGGAACGGAGCCGGACGACGTCACGGCGAGGGCGTTCCACACCACCACCGGCACCGCGACCAGCAGCAGGATCACCGCGACGACGCTACAAGCCTCGCTGCCGCCGCGGATCACGGTGCTGAGCTTAGGAGGCGTGGTTCAGGGACGCGGTGGACCAACGGGAAGCCCGCGTACCGACCTTCGTCGGTTTTTGTCGGTGCTCGGTGGGAGTATCTCGACCGTGCAGACGATGAGAGCGGACGTGGCCCGTCGGATCGCGCTGGGGGCGCAGGGGTTCACCGATCCCCGGACCGCCGCGCCTCCCGGGCGTTGGCACCTCCAGCGCGCCATGTCGCGGGTGCAGCTGCTCCAGCTCGACTCGGTGAACGTGGCCGTGCGCGCGCACTACATGCCGTTGTTCAGCAGGCTCGGGGCGTACGCGCCGGAGCTGGTGGACGACGCGGCCTGGTCGCACTCGGCGCGGAAGCCCCGGTTGCTGGTCGAGTACTGGGCGCACGAGGCCAGCCTGATCCCCGTGGAGGACTGGCCGCTGCTGCACTCCGGCGCGAAGCGGCCGGGGTGGTGGAACAACTACCGACCCATCGCCGAACGAGCGCCGGAGTTGGTCGACGGGATCATGCGGGTGGTGAAGGAGCAGGGGCCGATCGGCGCCGGGGCCATCGAGCGCGAACTGCTCGGTGAGGGGTCCCGGTCGACCGGGCCGTGGTGGGGGCGGTCCGAGGTCAAGCAGCTCTGCGAGTACCTGTTCGGGTTGGGCGAGCTGACGACCGGGTCCCGCAAGAGCTTCGAGCGGTTGTACGACCTGCCGGAGAGGGTGATCCCGCCCTCGGTCCTGGCGCAGAGCGTGGACGCCGAGGAGGGGGCTCGGCGGTTGATCACGCGGTCGGCCGTGGCGTTGGGGGTGGCCACCGAGCCGGACCTGCGGGACTACTACCGGCTGGCACCACGGGCGAGTCAGCGGGCCGTGGCGGAGTTGGTGGAGTCCGGCGTGCTGGAGCCCGTGGCGGTGGAGGGGTGGACGGCCCCTGCTTACCGGCACGTTTCGGCGAAGGTGCCGCGGAAGGTGCTGGG
>DATMCA010000367.1:0-3637 GCA_035559015.1 Umezawaea sp.
CGTCCGAGAACGCGAAGACCACCGCAACCGCGCCGGGCGAGAGCACACCGAGCGTCCGCGCCAGCACGGTCTTCCAGTTCGCGTCATCCTTGCGCAGCAAGGGGATCAGGAACGGCAGCCCGGCGATGAGCGGCGCCAGCACGGTGAAACCGGTGGGGTGGGCGAAGAACCCGACACCCGCCACGCCGACGCCCGCGGCGAGCGGCGTGAACCGCTGCGTCTCCACGGCCTTCGCCACGGCCAGCAGCGTGAACGCGCCGCACATCGTCACGACGCCCTCGGGCCGGACGCCCATGTCCAGCGGCAGCCACCACACCAGGAACGCCGAGGCGAGCACGACCCGCGCGCCGCGGTCGACCCACGGGCTGCGCTGCGACCACGCGGCGGGGATGACCTTGGCCTGGGCGACGAACCAGCGGACGGCGAACCAGGTCGCCAGGCCGAACAGCAGGGCCGGGATGCGGAGCACCACCGGGGCCGTGCCGAACAGCACCTGCCACTTGGACAGGAAGTAGTAGAACCAGGCGAACGGCGTGAAGCCCTGGTTGAGCAACTGGTAGTAGTTGCCGACGTACCCCGTGACGTCGACGTTCTGCGCCATGGCGCTGTAGTAGCCGTCGTCGTCGGACGTCGGGGCGAGGAACACCCAGAGCACCATGACCGCGGGCACCACGATGTCGACCAGTCGGGGTCGGAACCTGGTGCGCGGCAACGGGATCCGCACGTCCATCCGCACCAGGCCGACGACGGCGACCAGCGCGGACAGCGCCAGCAGGACCATCAGCACGATCTTCGCGGTGGACGGGCTGGTGGTGAACTGGTCGTCCACCCGCAGCGAGACCGACAGGTCGTCCTCGCCCGCGCCGCTCAGCGCGGTGATCGTGGTGGCCAGCGAGTGGACGTCGGGCAGGGCGCCGCCGTGGGCGACCTCGGTGCCGTCGAGCAGCACCGCGAGCCCGTGCTGGTCCCCGCGCACCTGGTAGGCACAGTCACCGGCGGGCAGCGCGGTGTCCAGCAGGGTCGCCCCGGTCGCCCGGACCAGCAGCCGGTCACCTCTGGTGCGGACGGTCAGGCCGCGCTCGTCCGACGCCGGGACGGCGGGGTCCATCGTGGACACGACGACGCCGGCGGCACCCGCCGCGCGCGCCGCGTCGCAGCTGAACCGGACGTCCAGGCCGAGCGGCTTGTAGGCACCCAGGGCCAGGCTGGTGGACCGCGGCGCCGAGACGTCCGTCGGCCACTGGACGGTCGGGTCGTTCACCGTCACCGGGGCCAGCGGGAGCAGGCCCGCGAACACCACGGTGAGCAGGCCCGCGACCAGGACGATCGTCCGGAGGGCCAGTCCGTCCCGTCGGGGCGGCGGAGTGGACTCGATCTCGGGCGCGGGGATAATCGTTGTCGTCACTCGTGGTGGTCCTCAGTCGGCTGGATATTCATCGACGAGCCGTGAACGTAGTGCTGCTCAATTACGTGGAAGACGTGGTTGCATGCTCGGCTGCAACGTTTGTGTTAACCATGTGAGCAGCGTGTTACGGGCCGGGAACGTGGTCGTTCCGGCCTCCCGGCTGCCGTTAGGGTTCGGCCACCCCCCTGTCCGCGTTTTGTGAGGTGAACCGTCCTGAGCGCTCCCACCAGCGGCGGAACGAGGTCGATCGGTCTCGTCGGCGTCTGCGTCGTGGCGTCCGGACTGCTCGTGAACGCCTACCTGGCCGTGGTCGCGAGGAATCTCACGCCGGCCGAGTACGGATATTTCGGTGCTTTCTGGTCCCTTTCCCTGCTGGTCGGGTTCGGCGCTTTCCTCCCGGTCGAGCAGGAACTGGCCAGGCTCTCGCCGAGCGCGGCCATGGGCGCCGCGACCCGCGTCGCACTGGGCCTGGCCGGGGCCGAGCTGCTGCTGGTCGCGGCCGCGTCACCGCTCCTGCTGGACCCGCTGGGCGGCAAGCCGTGGGCGGTCGTGGCGGTCGCCGCGCTGTGCCTGGTCTCCGCGGGCCAGTTCCTGGTCCGGGGTGCGCTCATCGGCAGCGGCAGGCTCGCGTGGCACGGCGGCCTGCTGGTGGTCGACACCGCGCTGCGGGTCGCCTTCGCCCTGGGCCTCGGCTACGCGGTCGTCACGGACAGCGCGGGCTTCGCCTGGACCCTCGTCGCCGCCATCGCCCTCGCCCACCTGCCGGTGCTGCTGGCGGTGCCCCGCGGTCCCGGCGACGTGTCCACTTCGGACTTCCTCAAGTCCGTGCTGCCACTGCTCTTCGGCTCGGTCTGCGCGCAACTCCTGCTGAACGGGCTCCCGGTGGTCGTCACCGCCACCGCGACGGACAAGGACACCGCGGGCCGCTTCCTCGCCGCGTTCCTCCTGGTGCGCGTCCCCCTGTTCGTGGCGGTCCCGCTGCAAACCGCCCTGCTGCCCTCCCTGGCCAAGCTCTCCGACCAGGGCGGCCGAGCCCTGGTCCGCGCCCTCGCGAAACTCACCGCCGTCCTGATCGCGTTCGGCCTGGTATGTGCGGTCTTCGCCGGTCTGCTCGGCCCGTGGCTCGTCCGCCTGGTCTTCGGCGACTCCTACGTCCTGGCCGGCGGTGACTTGGTCCTGATGGCCATCGGCGTCATCGCCCACCTCGGCCTCATCATCACCACCCAGGCCCTCGTCGCGTCCGCCCTGCACACCAAGGTCGCCTGGGCCTGGCTCTCGGGCATCGCCGCCGCGGCGGTCACGTTCGCCCTGGTGCCGGACCTGCTGCTGCGCGCCGAACTCTCGTTCCTGATCGGCTCCGGCCTCGGCTGGTTCACCGGCATGTTCCTGCTCATCACCTCCGGAGAGGACCGTCGTGCACGACGACCTGGTCATCGCGTTGACCTACTACGCGCCCTACGTGTCCGGGCTGACCAACTTCGCCAGGGACGTGGCTGAGGGCTTGGCCGAACGCGGCCGCAAGGTCCGGGTCATCACCACCCGCCACGACCCCGCCCTGCCCTCGGAGGAGGTCATCAACGGCGTGACCGTGACCCGCGCCCCCGTACTGGCAAAGCTAGGCAAGGGCACCATCAGCCCCGAGTTCACCCGCATGGTCGTGCAGGCCTCGAAAACCGCCCACGTCCTCAACGTCCACCTGCCCATGCTGGAAGCAGGCTTGGTCACGAGGGGCGCCCACTGCCCGGTCGTCCTCACCTACCACTGCGACGTCAGCCTCCCCCCGGGAGTCCTGAACACCGTGCAGGGCAAGGTCATCGACGCCTCCAGCAGGCTGGCCATGAAGCACGCCAAGATCGTCGCCGTAACCAGCGAGGACTACGCCCAACGCAGCAGGCTGTGGCCCTCGATCCAACCGAAGATGGCAGCCGTCCCCCCACCCTGCCGCCCAGTCGCGCAAGGACAACCGTCGTTCCGCGACGGCGACGGCCTGCACGTCGGCTTCCTCGGCAGGATCGTCGAGGAAAAGGGCGTCGAGTACCTGGTGGACGGCTTCCGCGCCCTGGACGACCCCAACGCCCGCCTGCTCATCGGCGGCGAATTCGGCAACGTAGCAGGCGGCAGCGTCATCGACCGCGTACGCGAACGCATCAACGGCGACCCCCGCATCAAACTGCTGGGCTTCGTCCCCGACGAAAAACTCGCCGACTTCTACGCCTCCATGGACGTCTTCGC
>DATMCA010000368.1:0-6994 GCA_035559015.1 Umezawaea sp.
ACAACATCGGCCTCGGTGGCGCGGCGGTCGTGACCCTGTACGAGAAGGTCCGCTGATGGCGGTCGACGTCGCCCGTGCGCTCGCGCAGCCGATCGACCCCGTGGTGGCCCTGGTGGAACGCGGCCGGTTGCGCGCGTTCGCCCGCGCGATCGGCGACACCGATCCCGTCCACTCCGACGTCGAGGCCGCCCGCGCCGCGGGCCACCCCGACGTGCTCGTGCCGCCGACGTTCTTCTTCTCGCTCGAACTGGAGGCCGACGCCCCCCTGGGCTGGCTCACCGACCTCGGCGTCGACCTGCGCGGGGTGCTGCACGGCGAGCAGTCGTTCACCTACCACCGCGACGTGCACGCGGGCGACACGATCGAGTGCCGCAGGCGCGTGTCCGACGCCTACGCGAAGTCCCCGACGCGCGACTTCCTGGTCAAGCACACCGACTTCCTGCGCGACGGCGACCTCGTCGCGGAAGCCGATGCCGTCGTCATCGTGAACGCCCTGTGAGCGCCCGCATCGCGGTGGGCACCGCACTCCCCCCGCTGGTGCTGCCGCCCATCTCCCGCACGACCCTCGCGCTGTTCGCCGGGGCGTCGGGCGACACCAACCCCATCCACGTCGACCTCGACGTCGCGCGCTCGGCCGGTCTCGACGACGTGTTCGCGCACGGGATGCTCTCCATGGCCTACCTGGGCCGACTCCTCACCGGCTGGGCGCCGGGCGGCAGGCTGCGCTCGTGGCGCGTCCGCTTCACCGCCATCACCCCGGTGCTGTCGTCCCCGCGCTGCGAAGGCGTCGTCACCGCCGTCGACGACGGCGTGGCCACGGTCGAGGTGTCCGTGCGCCTGGAGGACGGCACGACCACCCTGCGCGGCACGGCCCTCGTCGACCTGACCTGATCCCCCCACCGAAAGGCTCCCCATGTCCTTGCGGAACCGCACCGCGATCGTGACCGGCTCCGGCCGGGGCATCGGCCGCGAGATCGCGCTCAAACTGGCCCGCGAGGGCGCGGACGTGGTCGTCAACGACCTGGACGCCGAGCCCGCCGCCGACACCGTGGCCGCGATCGAGGCCGAAGGCGGCCACGCCGTCGCGTGCGTCGGGTCGGTCACCGAGGACGGCTTCGCCGAGCGCTTCGTGAACACGGCCGTCGAGACCTTCGGCGGCCTCGACATCGTCGTCAACAACGCGGGCTACACGTGGGACAACGTCATCCAGAAGATGACCGACGACCAGTGGCGGGCCATCATCGACGTCCACCTCATGGCGCCGTTCCGGATCCTGCGCGCGGCGCAGCCGGTGATCTCGGCGGCGGCCAAGGCCGAGGCCGCCGCGCACGGGCGTGCCAGAGCCCGCAAGGTGGTCAACATCGCCTCGGTCGCGGGCCTCGCGGGCAACCCCGGCCAGGCCAACTACGCCGCCGCGAAAGCGGGCGTGACGGGCCTGAGCCGCACCCTCGCGAAGGAGTGGGGGCGCTACAACGTCACCGTCAACACGGTCGCGTTCGGCCTCATCCAGACCCGCCTGACCGAGGCGTCCGCCGGTGGCGGCGAGATCGACATCGAGGGGCAGCGCATCAAGGTCGGCGTCAACCCCGCGATCCTGGAGGCGGCGACCTCGCTCATCCCGCTCGGCCGAGCGGGCACGCCCGTCGAGGCGGCGGGCGCCGTCTACCTGTTCTGCACCGAGGAGTCGGACTACATCACCGGCGAGACCCTCGTGTGCGGCGGCGGTTGGAGGGGCTGACTCCGGTCGTGGAACAAGAACGGCCGCCCCGCTGTCCTGGCCGGTGAGGTGAGGCATGTGACGAACGAGTCGACGGCGGCCCACGTGCGGGAGGCGGTGGCCTACCGGCCGGTCCTGCTGGCCACGGCGCTGCGGATGACCCGGAACCGCCCACGACGTGCCGGACCGCGACGCCGGGACCGGAGTACGGCAGGGTTCCGGCCGTGGCGGTGAGGTACGCGCCGATGCTGCGCGGACCGATCACCTGCACGTGGGCCGACACGTCCTCGAACACGGCGTCGCCCGCGAACAGCCCGGCCGCCGCCGTGCCGTTCCCGTCGCGCAGTGCGGCGTTCAGGCCGTTGGAGGCCGCGCGGACGGCGAGTGCGGCGGTCTCGCCGACCGTGGACTCCTTGAAGTCCGGGGGGAACCGGTCGGCGGGCAGGCGGGAGGCGTCGAGGTCGGCGGTGCCGAAGTGGCGGCCGTCCCAGTAGTCGACCCACCGGGTGATCCCGCCCTGGCGGTTGAAGTTCACCACGCCCGCCGCGCGCATCTCCGACGGGCCGAACAGGTCCTTGGTGTTGGTGAAGAACACCACGGCGCTGGTCGAGGATCCGGACCGGCGAGGACGTGCCGTCCGCGGGCCACTTCGGCATGTACGTGGCGAACAGGTCGTGCAACTCCTGCCAGGAGTAGAAGGGCCAGCCCAGGATCGCGTCGATGTAGGTCATCGGCTTGCGCGCGAAGAACGCCATCAGGCCGTCGGGGTTCTTCGCGCTCTTGGTGCGGAAGTAGTCGCTGAACAGGACGGCGACGTCGTGGGAGGCGTGGGAGGTGTCGACGACCGTGGTGACACCGGGCACCTGCGGCACGCCGCCGCCCTGTCCGCCGGTCGCGGAGGCCGGGCCCGCCGGCAGCGCGGACGCGACGGCGTGCGCGGTTCCGCCGAGGGCGGCTCCGCGCAGCAGTCCGCGCCGCGACACGGCGGCCCGCTCGTCGGGGTTGGTCATGGTTCGTTCTCCTCGGTTCGACGGGTGACGGCGCAGAGTGGACAGCCGAACCCCGACCCGTATTCCACGACCGGCGGACGGGCGCGACCCCGGCTGGTTCACGCCGGCGGACAGTTCGCCGAAGAGACGGTTCGCCGCGGGGGACGTGAACCGGCGCTCCAGTTCCGCTCAGGCGACCTGCTTGCGGAACTCGCCCTCGTAGGACGCGTCACGGGCGTTGTGCACGAGTTCGGTGATCCACGTGGCGAACGTCCGGCCACTGCTCCAGGGTGTCGTCCGGCGGGCACTGGAGGTAGAGGCGGCCGGCGTTCGCGCCGCGAGGGATCATCCCGGCGAGGCGTACCCGAACTCGTGGGTGTACCTGGTGAGGGCGCCGGCGGGGATGGTCGTCCTGCTGACGCCCCGGTCGCCGTCGCAACCGGCGACGAGGTCGCCCGCACAGCTCGGCCGGGATGACGACGAGGCGGGTGTCGGTCCTGCCGTCGAAGCGGTGCGAGTGGGCGAACCCCGGCGGCGTCCACGTGACCCGGTTCGCCGGGGCGACCCGGGTCCCGCGTTCCGTCGTCATCGCCAGGGCACCGGCCGCCGCGTACACCAGTAGCCCCTCGACGTGGGGGTGGGAGCCGTGCCGGAGCCAGCCCCGTCCGCGGGGCGTCGTCCCCGGCGGCGGAACGAAGTGGCGGGTTTCCGGCATCAGCCGCTGGCCTACCGGTGGCGCGCCGTCAGGCCCCGCGGCCCGGTGACCCGAACAGGATGATCGACCGGTAGCCCTGGAGCACGGCGAACCGCTTCCCCAGGCGGTCCACCAGGAAGTCCCACGCCGCCGCCACGTCGTCGATCGCCTTCCTGTTGGCGGTGAGGTCCTCGGTGACGGGGGTGAAGAAGTCGTTCCAGTGCAACGGGACGAACACCCTCGGCCGCACCGCGGACACGACGTGCCGGTAGAACTCCTCGCGGAACGCGGCGTTCTTGCCGAACGAGCCCGCCGTGCCGCAGAACAGCGCGTCGACCCGGATCCCCGCGAGCCCACCGGGCACGAAACCCGCCGAGGCCTTGACGAGCAGCGAGTGGCCGCCGTGCTGGACGAGGAAGTCGAACGACCCGCCCTCCAGGTACTCCTTCGCCCCGGCGGGCTGCGCGAGCGGCCGGGTGATGGGGGTGCCGTCGCCGCCGATCGTGCCGGGCGAGTGCTTCGACGCGAGCACGGTGACGGTGAACTCGCCGATCCGCAGCGGACGCCCGACCTCGTAGCGGGCGAGCCCCTCCTCGGGCACACCGCCACCACGGCCGATGTTCAGGGTGGACTCCGAGCCGTGCAGGACCGCGCCCGTCGTGCGGGCGAGGTACGCGGCGTCCAGCGAGTGGTCGTAGTGCGAGTGCGACACGAACACCGCCCGAACCCGATCGGCCCCGACCCGCGCCAACGTCCGGTCCACCTTGCCCTCGTCCGTCCGGAGCTCGCCGAACAGGGCCGTGGTCAGCGGGACGTCGGTGATGAACGCGTCGAACAACAACTGCGTGGCACCGTCGTCCACGAGCAGCGTCGTCGTGCCGAGGAACGTGACCCGGACCTCGCCGTCCCGCAGGTCGCGGTCGTCGTCGACGAGGTGGTCCGCGTACCGCGCCACGGTCCCCGACGGCCTCAGGAACGCGAGGTAGCCACCCACGGCGGCGGCACTCGCGAGGAACACCCACCTGCGGACCCGACCGGCTGATGTCCTCTTGCGGAGATGCGGCATGACGGGACCCGTTCCACTCGGAGCGACCGCGAGGGGGCCGCGGACGTTGACGGGAACAGTGAAGCAGCGGCTCGCCGCGGTCCGCTCATCCGGCCGAACCCAGCCGAACCGGACGCCCTGGACCGGACTAAGCCATTCGCGTTGTCATCCACGGCTCCCGCCGCCGCGGTGGTGCCGCGTCGAGACACTCGACCCATGAGTCGGACGCCCTCAACTCCCGAGCCCGGCGTGGTCAACGTGGTGACGGGCGGCGTGTCGGGACCGGTGGTGCAGGCTCAGGTGATCGGGGGCGTGCACGTCCACCAACCGGCGCGGTCGCCGGTCGCCTTGCCCCATCGAGCGGGCGTCTTCCCACCGCGGGCGACGGCGTTCCAGGCCCGTGCGACGACCGACCTGCTGGTGCGAACGCTGGAGCCGGGTGGTTCGGCGGTCCTGACCTCGGACGCGGGAGCGCGAACGAGCGTCGTGACCGGTCTGGGAGGCGTGGGCAAGACCCAGGTGGCGCTGGACTACGCCGAGCGGCTGTGGGAGTCGGCCGAGCTCGGGCTGATCGCGTGGGTGACGGCCGGGTCACGGGCGGCGATCGTGTCCGGCTACGCCCGGCTGGCGGCCGACCTCACCGGCGTCGAGGACGCCGAGCCGGAGCACGCCGCGCAGCGGCTGATGGAGTGGCTGGCCACCGCCGGGGCACGGTGGTTGATCGTGCTCGACGACGTGCAGAACCCCCGTGACCTGAACGGGTTGTGGCCACCGGTGACGGGGGCGGGGCGGGTGGTGGTGACGACCCGACGCCGGGACGCCGCTCTCCGCGGCCACCGTCGCCACCTGATCGACGTCGGGGTCTTCAGCCCGCACGAGGCAAGCGCCTACCTGCGTGCGGCGCTGGGCGACCACGGACACCTCCTGGACCGGGCCGTCGACCACCTCTCGTCGGCGTTGGGCTTCCTCCCGCTGGCGTTGGCCCAGGCAGGTGCCTACATGGTGGATCGCGACCTGACGTGCGCCGCTTACCTGAGGAGGTTCAGGGACCGCCGCCGCACCCTCGCCTCCCTCCTGCCGGAGCCCGACGGGCTGCCCGACGAACACCGGGCGACGGTCGCGGCGACCTGGTCGTTGTCCATCGAGCAGGCGAACCGGCTGGAGCCGGCGGGGGTGGCGAGTCCGTTGCTGGACGTGGCGAGCCTCTTGGACGCCAACGGGATTCCGGCCGACGTGTTCGCCACCGACGCGGTGGCGGAGGTCCTGGCGAGCGCGACGGGACGTCCGGTCGACGAGGAAGCCGCCCGCGACGGGTTGCGGTGCCTGAACAGGCTGAACCTGATCACGCTCGACCCCGGTTCGACCTACCAGTCGGTGCGGGTCCACGCCCTGGTGCAGCGGGCCACCCGCGACGCCCTGCCCGCCGACCGGCTGCCGGTCCTGGTGCGCGCCGTGGGTGACGCCCTGATGCTCGTCTGGCCGGAGGTCGAGCAGAACGCGACGCTGGGGCAGGTCCTGCGCGCCAACGCCGACGCACTCGCCGAGGCCGGGGCCGAGCACCTGTGGAGGCCCGACGGCCACCCGGTCCTGTTCCGCGGTGGGACGAGTCGGGCGGACGTCGGTTTGGTCGCCGAGGCCAGGGACTACTTCCACCGACTGCGGGTCGCCTCGACCAACCACCTGGGCCCGGACCACCTCCACACCCTGACCACCCGGCACCACCTCGCCCACTGGCGGGGTGAGGCAGGGGACACGGCAGGCGCCGTGACCTCGTTCGAGCGGTTGTCGACCGACCAGCACCGGCTACTAGGCCCTGACCACGTCCACACGCTGACCACCCGCAACGGCCTTGCGTGCTGGCTTGCGCGGACCGGTGATCCCGCCAGCGCGGCCGCCGCGCTGGAGACGTTGCTGTCGGATTGCCTGCGGGTGTTGGGCCAGGACCACCCGGAGACGCTGACCGCCCGCCGCAACCTCGCCTACAGCTACGGACGGGCAGCCGACCCGGTTCGAGCCGTGGCCGCGCTGGAGGCGTTGCTGGAGGATTCACTGCGGGTGCTGGGCCCCGACAGTCCCGACACCCTGACCGTCCGCAACAGCCTGGCGTTCTGGCGAGGGCGATCCGGTGACCCGACGGGGGCGATGACCGCGTTCGAGCGGTTGGTCGCGGATCGGTCGCGCGTGCTGGGCCCGGATCACCCCGACACGTTGATCGCCCGCAGCAACCTGGCCGACTGGCGCGGGCGGGCAGGTGACCCCACCGGCGCGGCCACCGCGCTGGAGACGTTGGTGTCGGACTGCCTGCGGGTGTTGGGATCCGACCACCCCGAAACGCTGACCGCCCGCAACGCCCTCGCCTACTGCTACGGGCAGGCAGGCGACCAAGCCGGTGCGGTGACCGTGCTCGAAGAGTTGCTGGCCGACCGCCTGCGCGTCCTGGGCCCCGAAAACCTGAACACCGTCGCCACCCGGCGCAACATCGCGTATTGGCGTGGCCGGATGGGCGACCCGGCCGGGGGCGCCGCCGCGCTCAAGGCGTTGGTGGCCGA
>DATMCA010000369.1:0-2960 GCA_035559015.1 Umezawaea sp.
CCGGGTCCTCACCGACCCGGACGCGCCTCCTCGGTTCACACTGGACCGGACACCACGACCCGATCCAGGGAGATGGACATGAGGCTCAGCCTCGCCGCACTGCTCGCCGCCGTCGCGCTCGTCGCCGGGTGCACGTCGGGCGGCAGCGGTTCGACCAGCACCTCGTCGTCGGCTCCGACCGCCGACCCGGCCGTGGCGTACGTCGACCAGGTCTGCGCGGCGGCCTCCGGGTTCGCGAACGCGGCCAAGTCGCCGCCCAAGCTGGACGCGACCGATCCCGCCAAGCTCAAGGCCGACATGAGCGCGTACATGGGCCAGCTCGGCGCCGCGTTCGGCAAGTCCGCCACCGACCTGCGGGCCATCGGGCCCTCGCCGGTCGCGGGCGGCGACGAGCAGGTGGCGAAGATGGCCACCACGTTCGACCAGGTCGCCAAGGTGTTCACCGACGCGAAGGCGCAGATCGAGCAGGCGGATGCGGCCGACCCCAGCGGCGGCCTCCAGGCGGCCGGTGAGGCCATCGCGAAGCTCACCGAGTTCGCCGAGCCCCTCAAGGACCTCCAGGCGAGTCCCGAACTGCTCGCGGCGGCGGAGAAGGCACCGAAGTGCCAGTCGATCCGCGAACCCGCGTCGACCGGTGGCACCGACGCTCCCACCAGCGGTGTTGCCCCGACGACCACGTCCTGAGCACTGGTCTCGATTGGGGCACGAGACGCCGAACGGTGGAAAACCGCATCCGGTTGGCCCATCGGGACGGTAGGTTCGCCCCTCATCTCCGCTCGACTCGATTGCACTGGGAGTCCTTCATGAGGCACCGCCTCGCTGTGGTCGGCGTCTTCGCCGCCGCGGCCCTTTCCATCACCGCGTGCGGCTCGCAGACCGCGGGCACGGCTTCCGGCACCGGGGGCGGCTCGACCAGCAACGGCACCTCCTCGGCCGCCTCCGCGGGCGGCGACGAGACCGTCCAGTGGATCGACAAGGTCTGCGGCGCGAGCCTCGACGTCATCAAGACGCTGTCCACCGAGCCCCAGTTGGACACGACCGACCCGGCGAAGATGCAGACCCAGTTCGCCGCGTGGCTCGGCGACGGTTCCAAGGCCGTCGACGGCGCCGTGACCAAGCTCAACGACCTGAAGAAGGGGCCGCACCCGGACTCCGAGAAGCTGGCGACCGCCGCGGCCGACATCTTCGGGCAGCTCAAGACCGCCCTCGACAAGGCCAAGACCGGTGTCGAGGCCGCGAACCCGCAGGACCCGGCGTCGATCGCCGCCGCGTTCACGCAGGTCGCGACGGACATGCAGGCCGTGGCGAAGGTCGGCGAGGACTTCGACGGCGTGCTCGTCCGCTCGAACCTGGCCGAGGCCGAGAAGAAGGCCCCGAACTGCAAGGCCATCGAGGGTGCAGGCGGCAGCACGTCCACGCCGCCGACCTCCTGATCGGTTCGGCCGCCGCGCGGGCACGGTGACGTCCGCGCGGCGTTTGGCAGCTGACACAGGTCGAACAGGTGTTCTACGCTCCGTGCGTGGGGCAACTGTCCTTCTACTCCGCCGAGGCGCGCCAACCAGGGGTTGGGGACCTGGCGGGCCTGCTGTGCGGGCCCGGTCAGGCGATGGGCTTCGGGCGGGGCACGGCGGCCCGCGTGTCGGTCGTCGTGCCGGACCGGGGTCGGGCGACCGCGCTCGCCACCGAGTGCGCCCGGCGGGGCGTGGTGGCCGAGATAGCGGCTGTCGAGGAGTGCGGCGCGCTGGTTCGCACGGCGTTTCGCGCGGATCTCACCCATTTGGCCGCTGAATGGCTGCGCGGGGGTGCCGCTAAAGCGGTGCCGTCGGAGTTCGAACTGGACGGGGCGGTGCTCCGGTTCTGGGCCCTGGTGTCGGGTGGCTGGGTCGACTCGGCCTACGCGCTCGGGCTCGATCCGGACGCCCCGGAAACGCACGAACCCCTGCTAGCGGCCTTGATCGGCTCCGGTTTGCCCGCGACGCTCGTCACCGGGCCGAACGGCGGACCGGTGCTCAGGGTGATCGGCAGGCGGAGGCTGGCGAGGCTCGCGGAACTGGTCGGGGAGCCCCCGAGCGGCGTAGCGGAAGTCGACTGGCCGGCCGCCTCGCCGGGTCCTCCCAACGGGCGATAGAGGGAGCTTGTGTCACCCTGTCCGCACCAGGCCTGCCCAGCAGGGCTGGTCGACAGTGCACACTGGCGGGTCGAAGCACAGGGTTTGGAAGAGAGCGGGACAGCGTGGCTGGATCGACACGGACGAAAAACGGCTCCGGGGCTACGGGTGACGGCAATCGCCGATTGGTGATCGTCGAGTCGCCCGCCAAGGCGCGCAAAATCGCGTCGTACCTCGGCAGCAACTTCGTCGTGGAGTCGTCCAAGGGGCACATCCGCGACCTCCCGCGTGGCGCGGCCGACGTGCCCGCGAAGTACAAGGGGCAGCCGTGGGCTCGCCTCGGCGTCGACGTCGACCACGACTTCGAGCCGCTGTACGTCGTGACGCCGGACAAGAAGGCGACCGTCGCCGAGCTGAAGGAACTGCTCAAGGGCGTCGACGAGCTCTACCTCGCGACAGACGGTGACCGCGAGGGTGAAGCCATCGCGTGGCACCTGCTGGACACGCTGAAGCCGAAGATCCCGGTCCGCCGGATGGTGTTCCACGAGATCACCGAGCCCGCGATCCTCGCGGCCGCGGCGAACCCGCGCGACCTGGACCAGGACCTGGTCGACGCGCAGGAGACCCGCCGCATCCTCGACCGCCTCTACGGCTACGAGGTCAGCCCCGTGCTGTGGAAGAAGGTCATGCCGAAGCTCTCGGCGGGCCGCGTGCAGTCGGTGGCGACCCGGATCGTGGTGCAGCGCGAACGCGAGCGCATGGCGTTCAAGTCCGCCTCGTACTGGGACATCGGCGCGACCATGGACGCCGGCAAGGGCACGGAACCACCGACGTTCGGCTCCCGGCTGATCGC
>DATMCA010000370.1:0-4330 GCA_035559015.1 Umezawaea sp.
CACCCACGGGTAGCGTCCACACCCCCTTGCCCACGTCCCCACCAAGCCCTCCCAACCATCCAGCCCCCCAAACACCCTCCATCCGGGTTGACCTGTTCGGTCCCCACCGTCAACCCCCACTACGTTCGTGCAGGTGGAGGAACCAACCCCCGAACGCGCCCACTGGGCGTTCGCCGCCTTCTTCACCGGCCTGGCCGGCTACTACCTGTCCACCCTCGCCGTCACCGCCCTGACAGCCGACCGCTTCGACAGGTTCGACGTCAGCAGCCCCCCGGTCCTCGGCCCTCTCCTGCTCCTCCTCTTCCTCCCCAACCTCCTCCTGGGCGCAGGACCCGCCGCCATCTCCAAGCTCAAGGGCGACGGCCCGAAGAGGGACTTCGGCCTCAAACCCACCTGGCGCGACGTCAAGGTCGGCCTGGCCTGCGGAGGCCTGTCCCTCATGGTCGCCTGGGTGGTCGGCGTCCTCCTCCTCAGCCTCCGACGGGACACGGCGGACACCAGGTCGGCGCTGGAGGACATCGGCCTCCTCTCGGGCGGCAGGTCCGTCTGGCTCGCCGTGGCCGCCCTGTTCGTCTTCGCGGGCGCCCCGATCACCGAGGAGCTGCTCACCAGGGGAGCCCTGTGGAAGGCCCTGGAGCACTACCGCATCCCCCGCACGACGATCCTCGTCCTCACCGCGGTGATCTTCGCGTTCCTGCACGAGGAGTCGTGGCGCACGATCGGCCTCTTCGCCCAGGGCATGGCCATCGGCGCGGCGAGGATGATCACCGGGCGCACGTCGTCCAGCATGGTGGCGCACGCCACCAACAACCTGCTCCCAGCGGTGTACCTGTACGTCGGCGCCTCCTGATTAGGGTGATGTCTCGTGAACCCACCGCTCGAACCCCCACCGCAGGGCCTGCTGGCCAGCGTCCGCGCGGTGAGCCGGGAGCCCGAACCCGAACGGGAGGGGCAGCGCTGGGGTTTCGGCGCGTTCCTGCTCGTCGAGGCCGTCTTCATCCTGAGCGCGGTGTTCATCACCGCCATCGCCACCACGTCGGGGGCGGACCTCTCCACGTCGATGCCGTTCCTGCTGCTCGGCTCGATGGTGCCGACGGTCCTGGCGGCGTCGGTCGCCGTCGTGATCACGCACGTGCGCGGGAACGGCCCGCTGATCGACCTCCGCCTCGGCTGGGACTGGGCGGACGTGAAGGTCGGTCTCAAGCTCGGCGCGCTCGGCATCGTGCTGACGTACGTGGCCGCGATGGTGTGGGCGCGGTTCGTCGGCTCCAAGAACGCGACGTCCGCGATCGGTGAGCTGGTGGACGGCACCACGATGCCGGTGGCGGCGGCCGTCGTGATGTTCCTCTACGTGTGCTTCGTCGGCCCGGTCTGCGAGGAGTTGATCTACCGCGGCCTGCTGTGGGGCGCGATAGAGCGCCAGGGGTGGAGCCGCTGGGCGGCGTTCCTGCTCTCCACGGTGATCTTCGCGGCCAGCCACCTCGAACCGCTGCGCACGTCGCTGCTGATCGTCATCGCGCTGCCCATCGGCATCGCCCGGCTGATCACCCGCAGGCTGACGGCCAGCGTGGTGGCGCACGTGGTCAACAACTTCCTGCCCGGCCTGACGTTCCTGCTCATCGCGCTCGGGGTGATGCCCGCGTGATCGACCTCAACAGCGACCTCGGCGAGGGGTTCGGCGTCTGGCGGCTCGGCGACGACGACGCGCTGCTCGACGTGGTCACGAGCGCGAACGTCGCCTGCGGCTTCCACGCGGGGGACCCGTCGACCATGCGCCGGGTGTGCGTCGCGGCGGCCGAGCGCGGCGTGTCGGTCGGCGCGCAGGTGTCGTACCGGGACCTCGCCGGGTTCGGCCGCCGCTTCATCGACGTCGACCCGGTCGAGCTGGCCGACGAGGTGCTCTACCAGGTCGGCGCGCTCGACGCGTGCGCCAGGGCGGCGGGCACGGTGGTCGCGTACGTCAAGCCGCACGGCGCCCTCTACAACGCGGCCGTGCACCACGAGGCCCAGGCGAGGGCGGTGGTCGACGGCGTGAAGGCGTTCGCCGACCTGCCCGTGCTGGGCCTGCCCGGCTCACGGCTGCTGGCCGCCGCCGAGGCCGCCGGACTGCGCGCCGTGACCGAGGCGTTCGCGGACCGCGGGTACACGCCCGAGGGCACGCTGGTGTCGCGCCGCGAGCCGAACGCGCTGCTCACCGACACCGCGGCCGTCGTCGACCGCGCACTCCGGCTCGCGGAGCACGGGGAGGTCGTGGCCGTCGACGGCACCGTCCTCAAGATCGGCGCGGAGTCGCTCTGCCTGCACGGGGACACCCCCGGAGCCGTCGCCCACGCCCGCGCGGTGCGGGCCGCGCTGGCCTCCGCGGGGGTCGATCCGGTGGCTTTCACCCGACCGATTCGGCCGTAGGGCGAGCCGTCTGGCAGAATGGACTGTTGTTCGCCGAGGCCGGACCCTCTCACCGTGCTGTGGCGCCATGTTCTTTGGGCTTTCCAACCCGTGCCCCACTCGGGTGACGAGCGCCCGCACCTTGGTAAACGAGAGCTTGAGGAGTACCAGTACCCGTGGCCGTCAAGATCAAGCTGCAGCGGCTTGGCAAGATCCGTCAGCCGTACTACCGGATCATCGTTTCGGACGCTCGCACCCGCCGCAACGGCAAGGCCATCGAGACGATCGGCAAGTACCACCCCAAGGAAGAGCCGTCGTTCATCGACGTGGACTCCGACCGGGCGCAGTACTGGCTGGGCGTCGGCGCGCAGCCGACCGAGTCCGTCCAGCGCCTGCTGGAGATCACCGGCGACTGGCAGAAGTTCAAGAAGCTGCCCGGCGAGGAAGGCACCCTGAAGGTCAAGGAGCCGAAGACGCCGAAGGCGGAGCTGTTCGCCGCCGCGCTCGCCGCCGCTTCGTCGGAGCCGATGGCCGAGGCCACCACCCCGAAGAAGAAGTCCGCGAAGAAGGCTGACGCGGAACCTGCCGCCGAGGCGCCCAAGGACGAGGCGTGAGTTTGTTGGCTGACGCCCTCGAACACCTCGTTCGTGGCATCGTCGACCACCCGGACGACGTCCGGGTGACCTTGGTCACCACTCGTCGAGGTCGCACCCTTGAGGTGCACGTCCACCCGGACGACCTCGGCAAGGTGATCGGGCGCGGCGGTCGCACCGCCACCGCCCTGCGCACCGTCATGGCCGGCATTGGCGGCCGTGGCGTTCGCGTCGACGTGGTCGACACCGACCGCTAGCCACAACAAGCACACAGAAGTAGGGCATGGACGTCGTCGTCGGCCGCGTGGCCAAGGCGCACGGGATCACCGGCGAACTCGCCGTTGACGTGCGCACCGATTCACCCGAGATGCGGTTCGCACTCGGTTCGGCACTGGTCGCGAAGCTGCGCGATGGAACGACGCGCACCCTCACCGTCGCAGCCGCCCGGAACCACTCCGGGCGGCTGCTGGTGCGTTTCGACGAAGTGCTGACCAGGGACGTGGCGGAGTCGCTGCGCGGCACGCTGCTGCTGGGCAGCACGGACGACCTGCCGCCGACCGGCGACCCGGACGAGTTCTACGACCACGAGCTCGAAGGCCTGGTCGTGGAGATGCTCGACGGGGCGAAGGTCGGCACCGTCAAGGAGATCGCGCACGGAGCGGGCGGTGAGCTGCTCGTCGTCAACCGCGAAGGCGGTGGCGAGCTGCTGGTGCCGTTCGTGCGGCAGATCGTGCCGACCGTGGACGTGAAGGCGGGCAAGGTCGTCATCGACCCGCCGGAAGGCCTGCTCGATGCGGATTGACGTTCTGACGATCTTCCCCGAGTACCTCGACCCGATCAGGGCCGCGCTGCTCGGCAAGGCGATCGACAAGGGCCTGATCAGCGTCGACGTGCACGACCTCCGCGACTGGACGCACGACGTGCACAAGGCCGTGGACAACAGCCCGTACGGCGGCGGTCCCGGCATGGTGATGCGGCCGCAGATCTGGGGCGACGCGCTCGACCAGGTGTGCGCCGGTGACCCGGCGCCGCGGCTGGTCGTGCCGACCCCGGCGGGGCGGCCGTTCACCCAGGCCCTGGCGCACGAGTACGCGGCCGAGCCGCGGCTGGTGTTCGCCTGCGGGCGCTACGAGGGCATCGACCAGCGCGTGATCGACGACGCCTCGACGCGCATGCGCGTGGACGAGGTCTCCATCGGCGACTACGTGCTCGTCGGCGGCGAGGTGGCGGTGCTGGTGATGGTCGAGGCCGTCGTCCGCCTGCTGCCGGGTGTGCTCGGCAACCCGCGCTCGGCGGCGGAGGACTCGTTCTCCGACGGCCTGCTCGAAGGGCCCAGCTACACCCGTCCCGAG
>DATMCA010000371.1:0-13555 GCA_035559015.1 Umezawaea sp.
CGAATGGAGCATCACCGGATCCCGATACCACCACAGGTAGTATCAGGGACGACAGAATCCCACCTCAGCGCTGATACGGCATTGGTTTCCACGCCACGACCGACAGACTTTATTCGCGAGCGGAACAACGACGACGTGGAATCCACGCCCAAGCGACCGATTCCGCGACCGGTGGCCCGGTGCGACGGTCGTCCGCCGCACCGGGAACGTCCCCGTCGTCAGGTGATCAGCACAGGCAGAACGAGTAGGTGGCGCGGTAGGTCACCGCCGCCGCGGGCGCGACCACGTTGTGCGTCTGGGCGCCGCCGTCGGACCACCTGCTGTACCGGAAGCGCAACCCGAGCGGGCCCGCCTGGGGGCTCGGCGCGCTGATCGAGTTGTTCGACCCGACGATCACCGTGCGGGTGAACGGCGTGGTGGACGCGGTGCCGCCCACGCTGAGCCGCAGGCCGCTGGGGGACGACGTGAAGCTCAGGTCGACCGTCCGCGGATCGAGCCGGACCTTCGTGCTCGCGGCCCGGCCGGACGAGTCGGTGGCGGTCAGGGTCAGCTCCAGGTGCGACGGGTACTCGTGGTCGGGTGCGGTGAACGCGCCCGACGCGACACCCGACCAGTCCTGGACCACGTGCTCGTGGCACGAGCCGCCGGTGGCGCAGTGCTGGAGGCCCAGCCGCCAGTTCAGGGCGGACGCGGGCAGCGCGCCGTCCTGCGGGTCGGTCGCGTGCCCGGCGAAGGGGACGTTCTGGCCCACGGCCCAGCGCAGCGCGGCCGTGGGGTCGTCGATCACCGGCACCGGGTCCTGCGCCACCGGGGTGCCGACGGTGACGGTGACCGTCGTGGTGCCGGACGCGCCTGCCTGGTCGGTGACGCGCAGCCCGACCACGACCGTGGCCTGGCCGGAATAGGTCCAGGTCGGCGTGGCGGAGGTGGAGTCGTCGTACGCGCCGTCGCCATCGAGGTCCCAGGCGTAGCTCAGCACGTCGCCGGGGTCCGGGTCGGTCGAGCCCGTGCCGCTGAACAGCACGGCCAGCGGCGCTGGGCCGGACGACGGGGTGGCGGTGGCGACCGCGGTCGGCGCGCGGTTGCCGCCGTCGGTGTAGGTGACGCGGCGCAGTTGGCCCGCGCCCAGCGCGATGTAGAACAGGTCACCGCCGGGGCCGGTGGTCACCTGGACCGGCACGTTCACCCCGGTCACGAACGGCACCAGCTTGGTCGGGTCGGGTTGGCCCGCGGTGGTCCGCATCGCCCAGACGCAGCCGCGCGAGCTGTCGGCGAAGAACAGCGCGCCGTCGTACGCGGCGGGGTAGTCGCTGGTGGACTCGAAGGCGATGCCGGAGATCGACGAGCCGCCGGTGGGGCACGGATCGGTCGGCACGACCTTCGCCGAGTGGTTGTACGCGTAGAACGGCGTGGTCTGGCCCGCGCCGGAGTACAGCGACTCGCACAGGGTCAGGTTCGCGCCGTCGTAGCCGCCCTGGGGCGCGGAACCCTCGTAGCAGGGCCAGCCGAAGTTCTCCGCCGTCGCGTCGTTCACGTCGGCGATCCGGTTGATCTCCTCCCAGGTGTTCCAGCCGACGTCGCCGGCCCACAGTTCCTCGGTGCCGGGCCGGAACGCGAAGCGGAACTGGTTGCGCAGGCCGGAGGCGATGACGCGGCGGGCGTTGGCGTCGGCGCTGCCCGCGAACGGGTTGCCGGGCAGGCCCGCGCCGGTGTCCGGGTCGATGCGCGTGATCGTGCCGTCCAGGGAGACCGGCTCGCCCGCCGGGCGGCGGATCGACTGGGAGCGCAGCGCGCCGCCGCGAGCGGTCGGCGAGGTGAGGTTCGTGCCGGCGGGCGACGGCGGGTCGGCACACGGGTTCCCGACCTGGCCGTAGTCGGTGAAGTTGAAGCTCGCGCCGTCACCGCCGCCGACGTACAGCCCGCCGTCGGGTCCGAAGGCGACGGTGCCGATCGAGTGGCTGGGGTACTGCTGGCACCAGTCCGTGACCAGCGGCTGCTCGGCGGTGGCCACGCCGCCCGCGCCCATGGTCAGCTTGGAGACCCGGCTGGTGACGACGCAGCCCTGATCGGTCGCGCCGGGCGGGCTCGGGCAGTCGTCGCCCCAGCGCGGCGCGGTGCCGCCGGGCACGGCGTCGTGGGTGTAGGCGACGTAGACGAACGGGCGGGCCGGGAACTGCGGGTCCACGGTGAGGCCGAGCAGGCCGCGGTCCCAGAAGTCCTGGGTCTGCGCGCGGAGGTCGGCGAAGATCGTGGCGGTGGTGTCCGAGAGCGAGTCGAAGACCTTGACCAGGCCGCTCTTCTCGGCGATGAAGACCTTGCCGTCCGGGGCGAAGGAGACGGCGGTGGGGCTGTTGAGGCCCCCGATGGCGAGGGTGTCGGTGAAGCCGGCGGGCACGGCCGCGGCGGCGGTGGGAGGCAGGGCGACCGCGGTGGCGGTCGTCATGGCCACGAGGGTCGCGACGACCGCTGCGGTCGCGCGTCTGGAACGGGTCGGTCGGCGGCGGAGTACACGCATGGGGGCGGTCCCTTCGTGCGCGGCGGAATGAACACGAAAGACTCACACGTCTGCCGCGCACCACGGTCCGGATTCCACGCCGACCGCTACGGCCTCCCCCCGGACCTCACCCGAGCGGACGAACGTCTCCGCAGGTGGGACCGCCGTTTTAGGGGTTGCCGAGCCGCCTACCCAGGACGGTTGATCTCAGCGAGGAACGCCCGCAGAGCGGCGGCCAGCGCGGCGGGCCGCTCCTCGGGCACGTAGTGGCCGCTGTCCGCGATCACGCCGCCGCGGACGTCGGTGGCGTGCGGCCTGATCTGGTCGAAGAGGGCGGGCGCACTGCCGTGCTCCGCGCCCAGCGCGAGCACGGGAACGCGGATCGGGTCGAGGCGCTCGGCGTTCTGTTCCACATCGGTGAGCACCGCGCGGTAGTAGCCGAGCATCCCGGCCAGGTTGCCGCCGAGGACGCGCTCGTACTCGTCGAGGTCGGCCTCGGTGAACGTCGCGGCGGGGTCGCGGGACTTGTGGCCGAAGAACCACTCCAGCAGCACGCGTTCCCGCCCGGCCAACAGCTTCTCCGGGAGGTCCGCGAGCCGGTTGAACAGGAAGTGCCACGACTTCCAGTCGTCGTCGCCGAGCGTGATGGTCGGGTCGAGCGAAACGCCGGGGATGTTGGCGTCGACCAGCACCACGCCGTCGAGTTCGTCCGGGTACCGGTGGGCGTGGGCGAACCCGACCCATGCGCCGATGTCGTGCCCGACGAACAGGTACCTCCCCACCCCCAGTGCCGCCAGGAGGTCGTGGACGCGGTCGCTGGTCGTCGCGGTGTCGTAGCCGTCCGGCGGGCACTCCGAATCCCCTTGCCCCGGAAGGTCGAACGCGATGACGCGGTGGTCGGCCGCCAGGTCCTCCACGACGTGCCGCCACGCGTACGAACTCTGCGGGAACCCGGCGGCGAGCACGACGACCGGCCCCCGCCCCCGTTCGACGACGTGCCACCGCAGGCCGGCGGCGACCACCGTCCGACCGGGGTTCACGCCCGCGCTTCCAGGGCCTCCAGCGCCACCGCGGTCGCGAGGGCGATGGCACGGGTGATCGTCTCGTGCGCCATCGACGGCTTCGGCGAGGCCATGGCGGCCACCTGCCCCGGCTCGTAGGGCACGTGGATGAACCCGCCCACGGCGTGCGGCCGCAACTCGGCGAGCGTGCGCATCAACCGGTAGAACACGTGGTTGCAGGTGTACGTGCCCGCGGTGTTCGACACGCTCGCCGGGATGCCCTCCTCCACCAGCCGCGCGGTGATCGCCTTGACCGGCAGGGTGCTGAAGTACGCGGCGGGCCCGTCCGCGTCGACGGGCTCGTCCACGGGCTGGTAGCCGGCGTTGTCCGGCACGCCCGGATCCTCGATGTTGACGGCCACCCGCTCGACGGCGATGTCCGCCTGCCCGCCCGCGAGGCCGGTGCAGATCACCACGTCCGGCTGGTACCGCTCGACCGCCTCCACCAGCGCCGGGCCCACCGCGCGGAAGTCGACCGGCAGTTCCACGGCGTGCAGCTCACCCGGACCCGACCAGTCGTCGCGCAGCGCGCGCACCGCGTTCCACGACGGGTTCGTGCTCTCCCCGCCGAACGGTTCGAAGCCGGTGAGCAAGATCGTCGGCATGGCGCCCTCCTCGTCGTCGTGGGCCACCGAGGCGCACCCGGTTTACCGTAACGGTAGCTAGCGTTACGGTAAACCCATGAGCGACGCGTTCGTGTTCACCACGGGGCACACCTGGGCCGACTTCCTCGCGACCAGGACGAACGTGCACGGCCCGTCGTCCTCGGAATGGCTCACGACGGCCGAGGACGCGCGGCGCTGGTTCACCGAGGTCGGCCTCGCCCCGGCCGACCCGTCCCCCGCCGACCTGCCCCTGGTGCACGTGACCAGGGAGGCGCTGCGGACGGTCGTGCTGACCCGCCTCGGGTCCGAGCTGCCGCCGGGCTCCCCCGACCTCGCCTCCGCCACCGCGGCACTGCGACGGCTGGCCGACCCGGCGCCGGACCGGGACCCGACCGGCGCACCCGCCTCCTGCGCCTCGGCGCTCTCCAGGATCGTCATCAGCGCCACGGTCGACCTCTCGCAGCCGGCGCTGCGCTTCCTCACCTGCGTGGAACACGTGTGCGGCAAGGTCTTCTCGGATCGCGGCGACGTCCGCCGGCGGTACTGCGGACCCCGTTGCGCGACCCGCGCCCGCGTCAGGTCGCACCGCGGCAAGCACACCGGGGACGACGTCGCGGACTGAGTCCTCTTCGGACACACCGACGCAACTCCCCGGCACCAAAGCAAAAGGATGGCCCCCGAGCATCCGGGGGCCATCCTTTTGCGAAGAACGGTCAGCGCGAGGGCAGGATGGCCCACAGCGCCAGGTAGACCACGAACTGCGGTCCGGGCAGCAGGCAGGACAGGACGAACAGCAGTCGCACCGTTCCGGCCTTCATCCCCCAGCGCTCGGCGAGCCCCGCGCACACACCGGCGATCTTGCGGTTGTTCCTCGGCCTGCTCAACGTCGTCGACACCGTGCTGCTCATGAGCCACCTTCCGGGTGTTGCGGGCGGACCCGCGCCGAGGGCTACCGCCCCCGACCTTCTCGGCCACCTTCAAGTCCTCCACTGGGTTCCCGCAGGAGCACGAGCGCAAACCGGCTGGTTCGTCGCACCCGCGCACACCGGACCGGTCCCCGGAGTGGTCCAGCCGTGGTGGAGCGGACCGATCGGTGCGGCCACCTCGGAACCGCTGGGGTGGCGGACGTCGATAAGGTTCTCGCGCTCGATCAGCCGGGGCCCGAGAACCCGTCGGGGGATCGCCGTCCCGGCGAAGAAGGGACCTCCTACCGCCGCTTCCCCGTTCGCAGCGGTCACGCCGCCGCCCGGCGCGGACGTTCTCGGGGAAGCCCTTCCACGGGACCAAGAGGACGCACATGAAGGATGCGAGGAGAAGAGCGGTGGCCGCGACGGCCGTCGCCGTGCTGTTCACCGGGATCCCGGTGGTGGCCGAGGCCCAGCCCGTCGGGTTGGCGCCTGCTTCGGTGCGCGGCTCCATCGCCTACCTGGTCGACCGCTACGGCGTCAGCGAGTTCGAGGCGCTGCGGCGCCTCGAACTGCAACGCCTCTCACCGCTGCTGGACAAGCAGCTCAGGGCCGCGTTCCCCACCAGCTACGCGGGGATGCGGCTCGACCAGGACAACGGCGGCGTGCTGAGGGTCTCCTTCAAGGACCCCACGGTCGCCACCGCCGCCCTGGCCGAGGTGCCCGAGGGGGCCACCGTCGAAACCGAGCAGGTGTCCCACTCGCTCGCCGAGTTGACCGAGGCGCGCGACCGGATCGCCGAGGAGGTCGGTGCGGGTCCGGACGCGACGCACCTGCCGGCGATCAGCCAGGCGGAGAACCGCGTGGTGCTGTGGGAACGCGAGTGGGTCGGCAAGGATTCCGCCACCCTCGGCGCACCCGCGCAGGTGGGCGCCTCCAGGGCGGCCGCGTCGGACGCCGCGCGCCGCGCGGTGGCCGCCGATCCGGGGCTGGTGGTGCCGCGCACCCTGCCCAAGCCCGAACCGCTCGCCGCGGCGCGGGTGGACCCGTCGTTCTGCCACCCGCTGTCCTGCTCGGACAAGGGGCCGATGCGCGGCGGGTTGCGGTTGGACCTCAAGCGGGACAACGGCACCGTGGGCGGGTGCACGGTCGGGTTCAACGTGCGGTCGAGCGGTGGTGGGTTCCCCGGCAAGTCGTGGGTGCTGACCGCCGGTCACTGCATGGCGACCAAGACCAACAACACGCCGACCCAGCACAACGGGGTCGACGTCGTGGCGCAGCACGGCATCGAGAAGAACTCCTACCCCTACGACTACGCGGCGGTCCCCTACGTGGACGACCCCACCGCGCAGAAGTGGCTGGAGGGGCAGTCGGAGCGCGACCTGGTGCTCAAGTGCCAGGGCAACGGCTGCGAGTCGTCGACGAACCAGCAGATCACGAAGGTGTACCCGCTCGCCGAGGTCATCCCCGGCTGGGTCGTGTGCGCCGCCGGTTCGGCTTCGAGCGCGGTGGACTTCCCGGACAAGGTCGACAGCGGCGCGGGCGCGGGCTACCTGCCCGGCACGCACTGCGGCCAGGTCCTGTCCACCGACGTCGGCATCAACACCGACGTGTGCGCTCGGGCCGGTGACAGCGGCGGTCCGCTGTTCACCGAGGTGGACCGGGCGGGTCTGGGGATCCTGGAGGGCAGCCGGCAGCACCGGAGCGGTCCCTGCGCGGCGGGCGAGCTGAACAACTACTCGCCGCTGGACACGATCCTCACCGACCTCGGCGCGCGGGTCGCGAGCCAGGGTTCGGCGTTCTCCGTGATCACCGCCCCGCAGGGCTGACGGCGGACCCGGAGGTGGCGCGTCCCGAACGCGCCACCTCCGTCCGCTGTGGACACTCGACCCCCAATCGGTCCTCACCCGCCGAACTCGGCCGATCGCGCCCGGTGATCGACTCGACGCTCTCCGAACGCCCTTCCGGCACTCCGTCCCAGGTCCGGACGGGGACGCACGCCCTCCGCGCGAACGAGCCCCCGCGTTCGATACCCGAACGCGACCCGGTTCGGGTCGCCGCGCGGCACGCACCGCGACCGCCGGCACTAGTGTCTGAGCCAAGCAGGGCTACTAGGAGGATCGCGTGGTTGGCGAAGCAGAGCACGGACACCGCTTGACCGAGTTGTTGCGGTCGAACACCGACGCGGTGGTCGCGGGGTGGGTCGAGGCCGTGGCGACGACGTTGCGCGGTCGGACGACCGGTGCGGAGCTGGAGCGGGACTTCCGCGAGTTGTTCACGTCGCTGCTGCCCGTCGCGTCCGGTGACGGCCGCGACCTGACCGGGCACTCCTACGCCGAACTCAGGTCGCTGCTCGGCGAGCTGTCCCGGTCGCGCGCCCGGCAGAACTTCAGCCCCACCGAGACCGCGTCGAGCGTGTTCGCGCTGAAGCAGGTGGTGTTCCAACTGGTCGACGACCAGGACGACCCCGAGCTGTTCCGACAGGCCCTCGCGTTCTCGAACCTGCTCGACGGTCTGGGCCTGCTGACGTTCGAGGCCTACGCCCGTGCCCGCGAGGAGATCATCAAGGAGCAGTCGGAGCAACTGCTGGAGCTGACCACCCCGGTGGTCAAGCTGTGGGAGGGGGTGCTCGCGGTGCCGCTGGTCGGCACGCTGGACTCCGCCCGCACCCAGGTCGTGATGGAGAAGCTGCTCGAAGCGCTGGTGGAGACCGGCTCCGAGCACGCGATCATCGACATCACCGGTGTGCTCGCGGTCGACACGCAGGTCGCGCAGCACCTGCTCAAGACCGTGGTGGCCGCCCGCCTCATGGGCGCCGAGTGCACCATCTCGGGCATCCGCCCGCAGATCGCCCAGACGATCGTCGCGCTCGGCATCGAGTTCGGCGACATCGCGACGAAGGCCACGCTGGCCGACGCGCTGCGGCACGCGCTGCGCCGCGAAGGCGTCGAGGTCGTGCGCCAGGGCGAGCGGAGGGCCGTCTGATGGAACGCGTGCCGATCCTGAAGATCGGTGGTGTGCTCCTCGTCTCCATCCAGATCGACCTCCAGGACCAGAGCGTGCTCGCCCTGCAGGAGGACCTGGCCGAGCGGATCAGCGCCACCGGGGCGCACGGCGTGGTCATCGACATCTCCGCGGTGGAGATCGTCGACTCGTTCATCGGCCGGATGTTCGCCACCATCGCGTCCATCTCCCGGCTGTTCGACGCGGACACCGTCGTGGTCGGGATGCGGCCGGCCGTGGCGATCACCCTGGTCGAACTCGGGCTCACCCTCGGCGGTGTGCGGACCGCGCTGGACCTCGAACGCGGCATGAAGATCCTGGAGACCCTCGGCCGCGACCGCGGGCGCACCGGCCGGGAGGCTCGGTGACACCCCGGCCCGACGAGCCGGAGGAACTGCCCATCAGGGCCGATGACGACGTGGTGAGGGTGCGCCAACTCGTGCGCACCTACGCCCAGCAGGTCAAGCTGTCCCTCGTGGACCAGACGAAGCTCGTGACGGCCGCCAGCGAGCTGGCGCGCAACACGCTGGTCTACGGCGGGGGCGGGTTCGCACGGGTGGGGACGACCACCGTGGACGGTCGGACCGGGATCAGGGCGTCGTTCCACGACGAGGGGCCGGGCATCCCGGACCTCTCCCTCGCGCTGGCCGACGGCTGGAGCAGCGGCAAGGGCATGGGGCTCGGGCTGTCCGGCGCGCGCAGGCTGGTCGACGAGTTCGACCTCGACACCGCGGTCGGCCGCGGCACGGTAGTGACGGTGGTGAAGTGGAAGCGCTGAGCGAGCCCACCTGCCTGCCGGTGGCCGAGGACGTCACCTGGATCCGCGTCGACGAGCCCGCCGAGGCAGGCCGTGTCCGGCGAGCCGCCACGGCGCTGGCCGAGCGGTTGGCGTTCCCCGCCGCACGGGTGGCGGAGATCGGCGTCGCCGTGACCGAGATCGCCACGAACCTGCACAAGCACGCCCGTGAAGGGGTGGTGCTGGTGCGGTCGGTGCGGAGCACGACCGAGGCGGCCGTCGAGGTGCTGGCCGTCGACGGCGGCCCAGGCATCCACGACGTCGGCCTGGCGTTCCAGGACGGCCACTCGACCACGGGCACGCTCGGGGTGGGCCTCGGGGCCGTGAACCGCCTGGCCGACGGGTGCGCGATCACCTCGCGGCCCGGTCGGGGCACGGCGCTGGCCGCGCGCTTCCACCGGCGCCGAGGCGCGAACGCCGAGTTCCCCGAGGACGTCACCGCGGGCGTGACCCGCGCGATCGGCGGCGAGGAGGTCTGCGGCGACTCGTACGCCGTCCGGCGGAGCCGGGGGCGGCTGTCGCTGATGATGTGCGACGGGTCCGGGCACGGGCCGCTGGCGGCCACCGCGTCGCAGGCGGCGGTCCGGCTGTTCTGCTCCCTGTCCCCCACCGCGCCCGAGGACGTCGTCGCGCGCATCCACCAGGAGCTGCGCGGCACCCGCGGCGGCGCGGTCGCGGTCGCGGAGATCGACCTGGTGGCCCGCACGGTGCGGTACGCCGGGCTCGGCAACATCGGTGCCGCCGTGATCGGCGACGGCCAGAAGCGCGGGATGATCTCGGTCCCCGGCGTCGCCGGGTACCAGGCGCGCACGATCCGCGCCTTCGACTACGCGCTGCCCGACGACGGTGTCGTGGTGATGCACTCCGACGGGCTCACCGAGCGCTGGACGGTGGAGCACGGCGACGACCTGATGAGCGCGGCCCCGCTGGTGATCGCGGGCAGCCTGCTGCGCGACGCCGGTGTGCGCAAGGACGACGCCTGCGTCCTCGTGGCGAAGACCAGCTGACCATGTCCGTCGACGACGTGCACGCCGACCTGACGCGGATGTCCATCCGCGGCGAGTCGGACGTGTTCCAGCTCCGCGGCCGGGGCAGGCAGGTCGCCGCGTCCGTGGGGCTGGACAGCCAGGACCAGATCCGGGTGGCGACCGCGCTCAGCGACGTCGGCCGCGAGCTGGTCCGGCAGTCCGCGACGGCCACGGCGGTCTTCACGCTGCGGCTGGGCCCCGTTCCCGCGCTCGTGGTGGACCTCGACTGGGTCGGCGGGATCACGTCGACGGGTCCCGGCTGGCACACGGCGCGGATGCTCCTGCACTCCGTCGAACTGGACCAGCACGCCGACCGCGGCACCATCACGATGGTGCGGAACCTGCCCGCCGGCGTGCTGCCGCCGTCGGCGGCCGGGATCGACGAGATCCGCGGCGCACTGGGCACGCGGACCGACGGCAGCGCGCTGGACGAACTCCGCGCCCAGAACCAGGAGCTGCTCGAAACGCTGGAGGACCTGGAGCACAAGCGCCAGGAGCTGGAGCGGGCCAACGACGAGCTGGAGGAGACCAACCGCGGTGTCCTCGCGCTGTACAAGGAGCTGTCCGACGAGTTGGAGCAGACCAACACCGGCGTCGTGGCGCTCTACGCCGAACTGGACGAGAAGACCACCCAGCTCCGCCTGGCCGCCGAGGCGCGCACCCGGTTCTGGTCCAACATCAGCCACGAGCTGCGCACGCCGGTCAACTCCGTCGTCGGCCTGACCAGGCTGCTCGCCGTGCCCGGCGCGGACCCGCTCACGGACGACCAGCGCAGGCAGGTCGACCTCATCAACGACTCCGGCACGACGCTGCTCGCGCTGGTCAACGAGCTGCTGGACACCGCGAAGGCCGAGTCCGGCAGCCTGCGGCCGAGGCCCGCGCCGGTCGACCTCGCGTACATGTTCGTGCAGTTGCGCGGTGCCCTGCGCCCGATGATCCGGTCCGGTGAGGTCCGGTTCGTCGTGGACGAACTGCCGCCGCTGCCCGCGCTCGTCACCGACGGCACGATGCTCGTGCGGATCCTGCGCAACCTGCTGTCCAACGGGCTCAAGTTCACCGAGAGCGGCGAGGTCCGGCTGTCCGTGGTCGAGGACGGCGACGACCTCCGCTTCGTGGTCTCCGACACCGGCATCGGCATCCCGCCCGACCAGCAGGAGCGCGTGTTCGAGGAGTTCCACCAGGTGCCCAGCCGACTCCAGACCGGGGTCACGGGCACCGGGCTCGGGCTGTCCTACGCGCGCAGGCTCAGCGGGATCCTCGGCGGGGACCTGACCCTGAGCAGCACGCCGGGGCAGGGCACGGAGGTGGTGCTCAGGCTGCCGCTCGGCGCCGTGGAGGACATCCCGCTGACCGCGCTCGGGAGCACCCTGCTGGTCGAGGGCGACGACGACTCCCGCGCCCGGCTGAGGGCGGAGATCGGCACCCTCACCGACGACGTGGTCGAGGCCAAGGACGGGCGGGCGGCCCTCAGCGCCGCCACCGGGAAGCGACCGGACCTGATCTTCCTCGACGCCGACGCTCCGCTGGTGAACGGCGGCGAGGTGCTGTCGGTGCTCCGCCGCGACCCGACGCTGTGCCGGGTTCCCGTGGTGGTGGTTTGCTCGGACGAGCCCGGCGGTACCGAACTGATGGCGGCCACGTTGGGCGCCTCCCTGCTCCCCCGGTCGTCGATCTCACCCGAGTCCGTGAGGCAGGCGATCAGGGAAGCCCACGTGGCGGTGCGAAGGACGGTGGCCCGATGAGCCCTCAGACCTCCTCACGGCGGCTGGTCTCGCTGTCCGGTCCGGCCAGGATCCTGGTCGTCGACGACCTGGAGGCCAGCCGCTACATCACCACGAGCTGGCTGCGCCGCAGCGGGCACCTCGTGACCGAGGCCATCACCGGCGGGCAGGCGCTGGTCCTGATGGGCGAGCAGGACTTCGACCTGGTGATGCTGGACGTGCACCTGCCGGACATGAGCGGCTTCGAGGTGTGCGAGATCATCAAGGCCGATCCGGCGACCGCCGCGCTGCCGGTCATCCACGTGTCGGCCACCTACGTGGAGCCCGAGGACAAGACCACCGGGCTGACCCGCGGTGCTGACGCGTACCTGACGGAACCCGTGGACCCCGGTGAGCTGCTGGCCACCGTGGAGGCCGCGCTGCGGTACTACCGCGCGCGGATGCTGGCCGAGCGCCTCGCCAGCCGGCTCACCCGCCTGACGCACGCCACCCTCGCGATCAACTCCGCCTCGACGTTCGACGCCCTGACGACGGCCGCGGCGCTGGGCGCGGCGGACGTGCTGGACGCCACCGCGGTCGCCGTGCTGGTCATGGCGAAGGACCTCCGGGTCGGCACCACCGACGGGTCCGGCGGTGTGGTGCTGGCCTCCGAGCGGCTCGACCTGATCGCCGACGTCCTCGCGGACACGCTGGGGGCGAGCGAGGGCGTGCGGGTCGTCGTGCTCGACGACCCGCCGTGGAACCCCGGCGTGCCCGCCGCGGTGGTGGTGGCGCGCAGCAAGGCCGGACGGGCACCGGTGTGCGTCTCGGTCGACGCCGAGGCCGCGTCGACCGAGGAGGAGCGCAACCTGCTCGTCCAGCTCGGGCAGGCGACCGCGGTCGCCGCCGACGGGCTGCGGGCGCTCACCGAGGAGCACCTGCTCGCGTTGACCCTCCAGCGCAGCCTGCTCCCCCGCCACCTGCCCGAGCAGCCGGGGCTGCCGATGGTCGCGCGCTACCTCCCGGCGTCCGCGAACGCCGAGATCGGCGGCGACTTCTACGAGGTCACGACCGTCGGCTCGCGCCTGCTGATCGCCATCGGCGACGTGTGCGGGCACTCCATCGAGGCCGCGACGGTCATGGGCGAGGTGCGCCACGCCCTGCGCGCGTACGCGATCGAGACGGACGACCCCGCGACGATCCTGACCAAGCTCGACCGCATGCTCCAGCGCTACCACCCGCGCGGCGGGCTCACGACGGTGTGCCTGGTGCTGGTGGACCTGGCCGGGGGCACGATGGACGTGGCGAACGCGGGGCACGTGCCGCCGCTGGTGTCCGACGAGGGCGGCACGCGGATCCTGGCCGTGAAGGGGCCGCTGCTCGGCCTCGGTCTTCCCCACCCGCCCGCCACCCGCTTCGCGCTGCCGGTGGGGACGCTGGTGGTCTTGACCACCGACGGCCTGGTGGAGCGGTCGGACAGCGACCTGGACGAGGGCATGGAGGCGCTGCGGTCCTCGGTGTCGCACGCCGACGACCTGGACGAGCTGTGCGACGGCCTGCTGGAGGCCTTCGGCGGGGACAAGCGGGACGACATCGCGCTGCTGGCGTTCCGGCGCACCTGAGCGCGGTCCGGCTCACCTGGTCGGGTCGGGGATCTCCGCCCACACGGTCTTGCGGTCGGCGTAGCGGTCGACGCCCCAGTCGGCTCCCATGGACCTGATCAGCACCAGGCCCCGCCCCCGGAACGCCCCCAGCGTCGACGCGCCAGGCGTGAGCGGCGCGTCCGGGGCGGCGTCGTCGACCTCCAGGCGCACGACCCCGTCGTCGCCGCGGTGGTCGAGGCGGATCCGCCGGGGCGCGAGGGCGTGCTCGTAGGCGTTCGCGGCGAGTTCGGTCGCGATCAGCTCGGTGTCGGCCACGAGGTCGGGGTCCACGTCGGCCAGCACGGTCCTGACCCACGCCC
>DATMCA010000372.1:0-2599 GCA_035559015.1 Umezawaea sp.
GGTGAAGTGCAGCGCGCCGTCGACCCAGACGGCTCCGACGCCCGCCGAGTGCGGCCGTCCGTCGGGACGGACGGTCCCGACGAAGAACGTCCGGTCGGCCTTGGGCGTGTCGGCCGCGAGGATGTCGCGGGGACGGGACCACGGCAGCTCCGCGGACCCGTACCGGTCGAGGTCGCGGGTGGAGATCGGCTCGTTCGTGGTGTCGGTCATGCCCGAGCGTCGATCGGGGCGACCGGAAATCGACACGGTCGCCGGAACTTCACCCGGCCAGTGCGGCGCGACTGGCGAGGACCGCGAGCGTGCGCTCGCACCAGCGGATGGTCGCCCGCTCCAGCTCGCGGCCACCCATCAGCGTGAGGTACGGGCCGATCCGCTCGGAGCCGGTCAGGAACTCGTCCTCCGTGCGGCCGTCGAGCAGCCTCGCCCGGAGGCGGTCGTAGCGGGCGAGCTTGGCGCGGGACCACTCCAGGCGCTCCCGGACGGCCGCCTGGACGGCGGTCGCGTCACCCGCGTCCACGGCCTGGACCTTGATCAGCAGGTCGTCCCGGAGCGCGGCGGGCTTGGCGGGCTCGGTGGTGGAGGCGTGCAGCTCCCGCTCCCCGGCCTCGGTGAGGCTGAACAGGCGCTTGTTCGGGCGGCGCTCCTGCTGGACGACCCGTGCCGCGATCAGGCCGTCGACCTCCATCCGTTCGAGCTCCCGGTAGAGCTGCTGGGGGGTGGTGGTCCAGAAGTTCGCCACGGACGCGTCGAAGCGCTTGGCCATGTCGTAGCCCGACGCCTCGCCTTCCAGGAGCGCGGCCAGGACCGCGGTGCGCAGAGCCATCTGGACAACGTAGCAGTTCGGTGATTAATCTTCGAAGTTACTAGTCAACAAATTGCCTATGGAGGACCGATGCACCCGTTCCGCGCGGCCGTGGAGGCAGGCGACCTGGACGCCGTCGAGGCGCTGCTGGCCGAGGACGTCGTGTTCACCAGCCCGGTGGCGTTCGCGCCGTACCCCGGCAAGCCGATCACCGCCGCGATCCTGCGCGGGGTCTTCCGGGTCTTCACCGACTTCCGCTACGTGCGGGAGATCGGCGCCCCGGACAGCCTGGACCACGCGCTGGTGTTCACGGCCCGCGTCGGCGGCAAGGAGATCCACGGCTGCGACTTCCTGCACCTGGACGAGGACGGCCTGATCGACGCCCTCACCGTCATGGTCCGCCCGCTGTCGGCCGCCGTGGCGCTGTCGGAGGCCATGGGCGCCCAGTTCGAGCAGATCGCCAAGGAGGCCGCGGGCGCCTGACCGGCTACCGGTCCAGCCCGAACCCGCTGCGGTGGAACACCAGCGGCCGTGAGTTCGCCGCGTGCGCCACGGCGTGCAGCCGGAGCAGGACGATGGTGTGGTCGCCCGCCTCGACGTGGCGGTCGATCGTGGTGTCGAACCAGGCGATGCCGTCCGCCAGCGTCACCGCGCCGCCGTCGCCGAAGGTGACGTCCAGCCCGTCGAACCGGGCGTCGGCCGGACCGGCGAGCTGCCGGGCGACCACGTCGTGGTGGTCGGCCAGGACGGTCACGCCCACGTGGTCGGCCCGGCGCAGCGCGGGCCACGTCCTGGACGCGGTGGCGATCGAGAACGACACCAGCGGCGGGTCCAGCGACACCGAGGTGAACGAACTGGCCGCCAGGCCGACGATCCGGTCGTCGACCCGCGCGGCGACGGCGACGACCCCGCTCGGGAACGCGCCGAAGGCCGCCCGCAGCCGAACGGGGTCCAGGTCGCCGAGCGAGGCGCGTGGCTCCCCGGAAGCCGGAAGATCGGTGCGAAGGCTCATCTCACGCTCCTCCCGGCCGAGGTCGGGACCGTCCTCGGCCTGTCCGTCCACCTTCACCCGCGGCCCGCTCGCGCGTCCAAGCGCGTTTCGCGATCACTTCCCATGCGGACGCGTGATGGGTTGGCAAGGGTTCGCGAGGTGTTCTCACATGCCGGTCGGGTGTCTCGAACGCTGCTCCGATCGGCTCTAATCGGCACATGACGACCTCGCTCGACCTCGAACACCTGCGCACGCTGATCGCGATCGCCGAGTGCGGCGGGTTCAGCAAGGCCGCCGCCGTGCGGCACATCAGCCAGCCCGCGCTGAGCCAGCACGTCCGGCTCCTGGAACGCGGCCTCAAGCGCAAGCTCTTCGAGCGGGACGGGCGCACCATGCGCTTCACCCACGAGGGCGAGCGGGTCCTGGCCGAGGCGCGGCGGATCATCGGCGTCCACGACGCCTCGCTGCACCGGCTGGAGGCGGAGCGCGACCGGACGATCGTCGTCGGCTCCACGGAGCACAGCGCCCAGCAGATCCTGCCGGAGATGATCCGCGCCCTGCGGGCCGCGTTCCCCGATTGCACCACCCGCTTCGAGATCGGCCGGTCCACCCAGCTCGCGGAAGCCGTCGGCAAGGGATCGGTCGACTTCGCGTTCGTGCTCGACCCCGGCGGTCAGGGCGCCGGTCACGTCGTCGGGCGGCTGCCGCTGGTCTGGTACACCGCACGGGGGTGGAGGCCCCGCGAGCCCGGCGAGACGTGGCCGCTGATCGCGTTCGAGGAGCCGTGCGGGCTCCGGGAGCGGGCG
>DATMCA010000373.1:0-2909 GCA_035559015.1 Umezawaea sp.
TCACCCTCCATAGCATCCGGAGCGTACCTCCGCGCCCTGCCAGGGGCGCCGGTGAGCCACCCGCCGGCACTCCTCAGCAGGCTGGTAGCGGATCACGGACATGTAGGCCGCTGACTACGTGTCGCTCGTGCTACAAAGGCGTCTCCGTGGCACGTATGTCAAGCCCCTCCATCTGCACGGTGGGTGTGCTTATACCAACTCCATCGGAAGCTGGCGGGGATAGTGCGAGGCCTCAACCAGGAGGCCGCAGATGAGCAAGCCGGTGGCGGTGGTGTGGGCCGAGACGGCCGATGCGTTGGAGGAGCGGTATCGGGCGGAGCGGGGTGTCGAGCGCCGGAAGCGGCTGGGGGCCCTCTGGCGCGTGCGCGCCGGGGACCGGGTGGCCGAGGCCGGACGGGCCGCCGGGGTGGGCGGGCGGACGGTGGAGCGGTGGCTGAGCTGGTACCGCGTCGGCGGGCTGGCGGAGGTGCTGCGGCGGGTGCCGGGCCACGGAGCGACCGGGTCGGCGAGTCGGTTGACGGCCGAGCAGTGGGCGACGGTGGTGGACCGGGCCGGGCAGGGTGAGTTCCGGACGTATGACGAGGCGCGGGCCTGGGTCCGCGAGGCGTTCGGGGTCGAGTACGGCTACTCGGGGCTGCATGCCGCGCTGACCCGGCTGGGGGTGCATCCGAAGGTGCCGCGCCCCGTGGCGGAAAAGGCCGACCCGGCGGCGCGGGAGGCCTGGCAGCAGGGGGGATGACGGCCGCGCTCGTCGGCGCCGGGGTGGACCGAGACACCGAGGTGGTGCTGGCCGACGAGTTGCGGCTGGGGCTGCGCGGCCAGGTCCGCCGGGTGCTCGCGCCGCGCGGCGTGAAGATCACCCAGCGGCTCCAGCTCACGTACGCGTGGGCCTACCTGCTGCTCGCGGTCGATCCACGTGCCGGGACGCTCCGCTGGCGCTGGCTGGAGCGACTGCGGGCGGTGGCGCTCAAGGCCGTCCTCGCCGAGTGGGCACTCGCCGCGGTCGTCTGGGATGGGCACGGCGCCCACCGTGCCAAGCTCTTGGCCGACCTGCCCACCCGACGGGTCCGCCTGCCGCCCTACAGCCCCGAACTCAACCCCGCCGAGCGCGTGTTCCAGGAGATCCGTCGACGCACCGAAGGCCGCGTCTACGACACCGTCGCCGACAAGCAGGCCGCCGCCGACGCCTACCTCGTTCGACTCGCTGCCGATCCCGACCGCGTCCGCCGCCTCTGTGGCTGGCCCTGGCTCACCGACGCCCTCGATCGCCTCCCGACTCACTCCCAATCATGACCGCCAGCTTCACTCAGAATCGGTATAACGGTAGTTTGTTGAACGCGGCCTGAAATCTGCGGCGGTCTGCTGGCGGAGGGACCGCCATGACGAAGCGTCTGCCGTGTCCGCCCGCGCCGGGGCCACTCGAAGCGTACGCCGAGCGGTTCGATGATCGCCTGGGCACGCTGGCGCAGCGGCGTGGCTTTCGGGAGTATCTCCAGGGCCTGCTGCTGCCGCGTGATCGGCACAAGACGCTGACCGGCCTGGTCGGGACCGAGCCGGTCGTCGGCGCGCAAGCAGCATCCGTCCAGCGGCTCCAGTTCTTCCTCTCCGAGTCACCGTGGGACGTCGAGGCCGTCAACCGTCGGCGGCTGGAGCTGGTAGTGACCGATCCGGCGACGGCGCCGCACGAGGCCGGCGTGCTGGTGATCGACGACAGCGGCGATCGGAAGGCGGGCACCAAGACCGCGCACGTCGCCCGCCAGTACCTGGGCTCGATCGGGCAGCTCGACGGCGGGATCGTCGCGGTCACGAGCCTCTGGGCCGACGAGCGGGTCTACTATCCCTTGCACGTCAGGCCGTCCACCCCGGCCGCGCGACTGCCGAAGGGCAAAGCTGACCCGGACTTCCGCACCAAGCCCCAACTCGCCGTGGAGCTGGTCGATGCGGCCCTCGACGCAGGATTCTCGTGCCGGGCCGTCGTGGCCGACTGCTTCTACGGGGAGAACGCCACCTTCGAGGGTGCCCTGGCTGATGCCGGCCTGCCCTTCGTCCTGGCGCTGAAGCCGTCCTCGGGGATCCTGGCCCCGGCCGACGCGGTCCACACGCCGGAGGAGGCCGCGCGGGAGCTGCGGTGGGGTGGCCCCGACGATCCGGGCAACTGGACCCCGGTGGTGCGTCGCTTCCGCGACCGCCATAAGGAGACCTGGTGGGCGGCCGACCTGAGCTACGGGCCGTACGGGCCGGATAAGCCGGTCCGGGTGGTCGTGGCCACGACCGACCCGGCCACGCTGCCGCCGCTGACGACCTGGTATCTCGCGACCAACCTTCCGCACCCCGATGCGCCCCACGCGGACGAATCGCCATTCGCCCCGGCCGACCTGGCCGAGATCGTCCGGCTGTACGGCCTCCGGAACTGGGTGGAGCAAGGCTACAAGCAGCTCAAGCAGGAGCTGGGCTGGGCCGACTTCATGGTCCGCTCCGACTCGGCGATCCGTCGGCACTGGCACCTCGTCTTCTGCGCCTTCTCCTTCTGCTGGCGGGCCTGGTTCACGACCGGGCCGCCACCGGCCACGCCCGAGCCTGCAGCACCGGCCGACGCCGACACCAACTCGGCGTCGGAGCGGGGGGGAAATGGCACCCCACCAATCGGCCCCGCCGCGCCTGGTCTCCTGGCCGAGGACGCTCCGGCACGTCCGCAGTTGGCTGGACCCCTGGACCTTCCTCTGGCGCTGCTGGCGCGCCTGGTCGAACGCGCCCCCGCCGCCCGAGCTACGCGCGCTCCTCGACGCCGTCGGCCAGGGACACCCGCTCGACCTCTATCTCCGCAGCTAACAAACTACCGATAAGGACTGGCTGAAACGGGGTTGACGGGCCGCGAGCCAGGCGTCGGGTCATCAACTGGGACATGGTGG
>DATMCA010000374.1:0-6042 GCA_035559015.1 Umezawaea sp.
TCCCTCCTCCTCATCGCCGTCCTCGGCGTCGCGGCCTGCAGCCCGGCGCGCGCCAGGCCGGTCGCCGCGACCTCCAGCGCGGTGCTCTCCCCGATCTCCACCCCCAGCTCCTCGTCGAGCGCGCCCCCCTCGTCGGTCTCCTCGGCCCCGCCGGCCGTCAGCACCCAGCCGACGACGTCCGCGGTGGTGCCGCCCCCCGCTCTCCCCAAGCCGCCCGCCGCGCCCTCGCAGGGCCTCTCGGGCTGGCCGAACGCCTCGAACACCGGCGTCCGGGCCTCCGACCTGAAGGAGGTCCGCGGCGACCAGCTCGTCGACGCGGACTGGATCAAGAAGCAGGGCCTCCCCGGCAGCGGGTCGCAGGCCGATCCGTACCGGTTGGAGAAGTACCTGGTCGCGGGCATGCTGCACGTCGACCTGCCGGACGCGACCAACCTGGTCGTCTCGCAGTCCCGCGTCTACGGCGGCGAGTTCCACGCCCTGTGGATCGAGGGCGGCACGGTGACCGTGCAGGACAGCACGATCGCGCCGGAGGGCAAGGGCCTGTCCGGCAACGGCATCGTGGCCTACCACAAGGGCACGTTCCTGCGGAACAACATCTACGGCTTCAACATCCCGGTCATGGTCCAGGGCCAGGGGCCGTACCTGATCCAGGACAACTTCCTGCACGACGTCTACTTCCAGAACGGCGATCACACCGACGTGATCAACATGAACCCCAACGCGAGCAACGGGGTCGTGAAGCACAACTACATCGACGGCATCCGCAGCGACGGCGACTACACCCACAACGGCATCGGCATCTACAACGACGCCACGCCGGGGCAGGGCACCGCGGTGAGCAAGAACTGGACGATCGAGGGGAACTACATCACCCGCTCGAACCACCTGATCTTCGCCGCCGCGTCACCGCCGTTCGTGGTGAAGGACAACGTGCTCACCACCGAGTACAAGTACGCGCCGTTCCACAACGCGCTGGGTGGCAACGCCGACGGCGGCGGCAACGTCGACCAGAACGGCAAGGCGGTCAAGGTCCAGGGCTAGACCCGGCAACACGAGACACCCTCGGTACCCGTGCGGGCACCGAGGGTGTTTTGTCGTGACACAGGTGAATTCGCTGTGCACAGTTGGTGTTCGTTGGTCCGCTTGGTGGACGGAGCGTAACGACCGCCTCTTCTTGGTCGATCTAGCAGGAGATGATGCCGAGTTGTTCGCGCGCCGGGAGTTCGCCCGAGCGTCGCGGCTTTCCGAGGACGTGGCCGTGAAGCAGTTCCCCGATGCTGATCCCCACCGGCGTGTGCGCCCTCTCGCCGTGGTCGTCGTGACCTACCAGAGCGCCGCCGTGGTCGAAGGCTGTCTGGCCGCGCTGCCCGAGGCGCTGGCGGGCGCGGGCGAGACCCGTGTCGTGGTGGTGGACAACGCCTCCACCGACGGCACGCGCGAGGTGGTGGCGCGGGTCGCGCCGACGGCGACCGTGGTCGCCCGCTCCGGCAACGACGGGTTCGCCGCCGGGGTGAACGCGGGCATCGCCGCGGCGCCGGACTGCGACGTGCTCGTGCTCAACGCCGACATCCGCCTGGCCCCCGGTTCCGTCGCGCTGCTGAGGTCCGCCGCCACCAAGCGGGTCGGCGTGGTCGCTCCGGCCCTTGTGGACGGCGACGGCGTGCCGCAGAGGTCGTTGCGCCGGTCGCCCACCGTGCTGCGCACCCTGGCCGAGGCGGTGCTCGGCGGAACGCGCGCGGGCCGCTTCCGCCTCCTGGGCGAGACCGTGACCGACCCGAAGCGCTACGAGGAGCCCGGCGAGGCCGACTGGGTCACCGGCGCGGCCTGGCTGGTCACCAGGGAGTGCCTGAACGTGCTGGGCGCGCTGGACGACCGCTACCTGCTCTACTCGGAGGAGACCGAGTTCATGCTCCGGGCCCGCCGCGGCGGGTTCGCCGTGCGCTACGAGCCCGCCGCGCGGGCGGTGCACCTCGGTGGCGAGCTGGAGTCGTCGGCCCCGCTGTGGTCGCTCATGGTGGCGAACAAGGTGCGGCTGCACCGCGAGCGCTTCGGTCTTGCCGCCGCCGTGCCGATGTGGTTCGCCGCCGCCCTCAACGAACTGCTGAGGTCGGTGCGCGGTGACGCCGCGTCCAGGGACCGCCACCGCACGGCGCTGCGCGGCCTGGTCGGCATGAGCCGGTGGCCCGCCCCGCTGGGCGCCGCGACGACCGCCGACGTCCCCAGCTACCTCTGCTTCTCCGCCCAGGACTGGTGGTACCACAACCGGGCGCACTCGGACTTCCAGCTGCTGACCCGCGTGGCCGAGCGGCGCAAGGTGCTCCTGGTCAACAGCATCGGCCTGCGGATGCCGCTGCCGGGCCGCAGCACCCAGTTCCTGCGCCGCATCCTGCGCAAGGCGCGCAGCGTGGCGATGCTGGTGCGCAAGCCGCTGCCGGACGTGCCGGGCTTCCACGTGATGACGCCGCTGCCGCTGCCGTTCTACGGCAAGCCGTGGCTGCGCAAGCTCAACTCGGTGCTGGTGCGCGCCCAGGTGCGGGCCGTCTGCGCCTTCCTGCGGATGGGCAGCCCGGTCGTCGTGGCGACCATCCCCACCGCCTGGGACGTCGTCGAGCCGATGAAGCGCCGCTCGCTGCTGTTCAACCGCTCCGACCGGCACTCCGCGTTCCCCGAGTCGGACCAGCGGACGATCGCCGCGCTGGAGGACCGGCTCCTGGAGAACTCCGACCACGTGCTCTACGTGAGCCGGGCGCTCCAGGAGGAGGAGCACGCCGCCACCGGTGACCGCTCGTACTTCCTCGACCACGGTGTGGACCTGGAGCACTTCACCCGCCGCCCGGCCGCCGAGATCCCCGCCGACCTCGCGGGGATCAAGGGCCCGATCGTCGGGTTCTTCGGCAGCCTGGACGACTACCTGGTCGACTTCGACCTGCTGGAGCACGTCGCCGCCTCGCTGCCGGACGCCTCGCTGGTCCTCATCGGCGACGCCACCTGCTCGATGGAGCGGTTCGCCAAGTACCCGAACGTGCACTGGCTCGGGTTCAAGCCCTACGAGGAGATCCCGGCCTACGGCACGGCGTTCGACGTGGCGCTCATGCCGTGGCTCGACAACGACTGGATCAAGCACGCGAACCCCATCAAGCTCAAGGAGTACCTCGCGCTCGGCCTGCCGATCGTGACGACCGACTTCCCCGAGATCGACCACTACACCGACCGCGTGCGGGTGGCGAAGGACCGCGACGGCTTCGTGGACCTGGTCGAGACCTCGCTCGCCGAGGGGGCACCCGTGTCGCGCGACCAGCTCCGCGAGTCCGTGCTGCCCGCGTCGTGGGACTCCCGCGCGCGGCAGCTCGTGGACCTGGCCGAGGGAGGCCGCCCGTGTGCGGGATAGCCGGGTACCGCAGGTTCGACGGCGCCCCCGTCGACGCGGACCTGTTGCGCGCCATGGCGTCGCGGCTCGTCCACCGCGGACCGGACGACTCGGGGATCTGGACGTCCGGGTCCGTCGGCTTCGCGCACACCAGGCTCTCGATCATCGACCTGGGCTCGTCCGCGCAGCCGATGGCGAGCCACGACGGGCAGCGCACGGTCGCGTTCAACGGCGAGATCCTCAACTACCGGCAGCTGCGGTCCGAAGTGGACTACCCGTACCGCACCGGCGGCGACACCGAGGTGCTGCTGGCGCTGTACGACCGCCACGGCGTCGAGGGCGTGCGGAAGCTGCGCGGCCAGTTCGCCTACGCGCTGCACGACGCCGAGACCGGCGACCTGCACCTGGTGCGCGACCGCATGGGCGTGCTGCCGCTGTACTACTACGTCGACTCCGAGGTCTTCGCGTTCGCCTCGGAGATCAAGGCGCTGTTCCCGGTCATCGGCAACCGCGAGGTCGACCGGGCGAGCCTGCACGACTACCTGGCGCACCGGTCCGTGCCCGCGCCGTACACGCTGGTCGACGGCGTGCGGAAGGTGCCCCAGGGCCACCGGCTGAGACTCAGCGCCGCGGGCGCCGTGACGACCACCCCGTACTGGGAGCTGCCGCGCGAGCCCGTCGTCGCGTCGCACACGCCCGAGGAGGCCGTGCGGCTGGTGGCCAACGCGCTCGACGAGTCGGTGCGCGACGCGCTGGTCGCGGACGTGCCGGTCGGCGCGTACCTGTCCGGCGGCGTGGACAGCAGCCTCATCACGGCGCTGGTCGCCCGAGCCCGTGAAGGCGCGGGCCTGCACACGTTCTCCGCCGGTTTCGGCGACCCGCGCGTGGACGAGCTGGACTGGGCGCACAAGGTCGCGAAGCTCGTCGGCAGCGACCACCACGACGTGATCGTGACGGCGGACGACTTCCGCGAGTCGTGGGCGAACCTGAGCTGGCACCGCGACGCGCCGCTGTCCGAACCCGCCGACGTGGCCGTGTTCAAGCTCGCGCAGCTGGCCCGCCGGGACGTGAAGGTCGTGCTGTCCGGCGAGGGCAGCGACGAGCTGTTCGGCGGCTACCCCAAGCACCGCTTCTCCCGGGCGACCCGCTGGGCGGGCATCGTCCCCGCCGCGCTGCGGGGGCCCGCCCTGCACCGCCTGGAACGCGCGCTGCCCGCGAGCCGCGCCCGCCTCGGCGTCGCGGTCCGCGCGATGGCCGAACCCACCGCGGCGGAACGGATGCGCGGCTGGTTCGCGCCGTTCACCGTCGCCGAGCGCGACGCGCTGCTCGGCGGACCCGCGACCCGCAGTGCCACGGGCCCGTACGAGCGCGGTCGGGGCGACGCCCTGCACCGCATGCTGTACGCGGACTCGCACTCGTGGCTCGCGGACAACCTGCTCGAACGCGGCGATCGCATGTCGATGGCCGCGTCCCTCGAACTCCGCCCGCCCTTCCTCGACCACCGACTGGTGGAGCTGGCCTTCACGCTGCCCAGCTCGGTGAAGGTGCGCAAGGGCGTCACCAAGTGGGTGGTCAAGGAAGTGGCACGAGCCCATCTGCCGAACGAAGTGGTCGACCGCAAGAAGTCCGGGTTCAAGGTGCCGTTGGACGCCTGGTTCCGGAACGGCCTGCGGGACATGGCGCACGACCTGCTCACGGGACCCTCGTCGTTCGTCGGCGAGGTGCTCGACCCGCGGGCCGTGCGGACGTTGCTGTCGGAGCACGACTCCGGCAGCAGGAACGAACAGCCGAGGTTGTGGACGCTGCTGTCGCTGGAGGTCTGGCGGCGGGAACTGACCAGGGCCAACGGGGTGGAGGTGCTCGAATGAGCCAGAACAAGAAGCGCGGACGGCGAGTGGTGCTCACGAGTGCTCGGGAGACCCCCGGCACGGACGTCGACTTCGTCAGCGCCCTCAAGGTGCTGGGCAAGCAGTGGGTGGTCGTGACCGCCGGCGTGGCGCTGATGGTGGCGGGCGCGATCGGCATCTTCTTCATGGTCCCGCCGACGTACGAGGTCAAGGCCTCGGACGTGCTGCTGGTGCCCGCTCAGGTCGGCTCGTCGCAGGCCGGGCAGGCCAACCCGTACCTCGGGTTCGGCGGCTCGCTGGGCATCGTCGCGGAGATCACGGCCAGGCGGATGAACGACCAGTCCACGATCGAGGAGATGCTGACCAAGGGGGCGACGGCCGAGTACCTGGTCGACATCGTGCCGGGTGAGGCACCGATGCTCCAGGTCACCGCGAACTCGAAGGACCGCGAGGCGGCGCTGCGCACCGCCCAGGTCATCGAGAAGGCGATGACCGAGCTGTTGACCCAGAACCAGATCGACCTGAAGGCACCGGAGAACCTGCTCATCACCACGAGCCCGGTGACCACGCCGACCCACGCGGAGGTCCAGCGGGGAAGCCAGATGCGCGCGCTCGCGGGCATGGCGGTCATCGGCCTGGCCCTGACGGTGCTGATCGCGTTCCTGCGGGAGAGCGTCCAGACCCGCAAGCGGCTGAAGGCCGACGCCGGGCTGGTGGAGGAGTCCGAAGAGGACTTCGACGAGTCGGAGGCGTTCGACACCTCCGTCCCGGCGCCGAACAACACCAACGGGGTCAAGGTCCCGGAGCCGCAGCCCGTTCCGGCGCCCA